>NZ_BAAGDE010000001.1:0-255860 GCF_054660795.1 Mycobacterium sp. MUNTM1 | reverse complement strand
CCCCCGCCCCCTCACCACCCCCCCCTGGTTCCTCCGGGCCCCCCCCCCGGGCCGCCCCCCCCCCCCGCGCCGCCGCCACCGTGGTGAGCCGCTCGTCGGCCAGCCGCACCGGAGTGGGCGCGATCCGCTGGGCCAGCGCGTCGGCCACCTCGATCGCGTCGATCGCCGACGGGCCGGTGCGATCGGCCAGCGTGCGCGGCAGCCCGACGACCACCTCGACGACCTCGAGTTCGGCGGCCAGCGCGGCCAGCCGCCGCAGGTGTTTGCCGTTGCGGTCGCGGCGGACGGTCTCGACCGGGGTGGCCAGGATGGCGTCCGGGTCGCTGCAGGCCACACCGATGCGGACGCTGCCCACGTCGATGCCGAGCCGTCGTCCCCGGCCAGGGTCCTGATGGGGATCGCCGGGCCGATCAGGCAAGCGGTGCTGTGCGGCGACCACTCAGTCGACCCGCGCTATCGCGGCGATCTCGGAACGGAACGCGTCGAGCGCTGTGTCGATGCCCGCCGGATCCTTGCCGGAGCCCTGCGCCAGGTCCGGCTTGCCGCCCCCGCGCCCGTCGACGGCCGCGGCGAGCCGCTTGACCAGGTCGTTGGCGCGAAGCCCGAGGTCCTGGGCGGCCGGGTTGGCGGCGACCGCATACGGCACCGTTACGCCGCCGTCGTCCGCAGAAAGCACAGAGATCAGCGCGACCACCGCGGGATCGCCGCCCAGCTTGCCGCGGATGTCGCCGACCAGGGACCGCAGATCGCCCGCCGTCATCCCGCCCGACATCCGCTGCGCCACCACCCGCACGTTACCGATGCGCTCCGCGCCCGCCGCGGCGTTGGTGGCGGCGGCCCGCGCGCCGGCGAGCCGGGCGCGTTCGAGTTCCTTCTCCGCCGCCTTGAGCCGCTCCACCAGGTTGGCCACCCGGGCGGGCACCTCGTCGGACGGCACCTTCAGCGACGACGCCAGCCCCGCCATCAGCGCGCGTTCCTTGGCCAGGTGCCGGAACGATTCCAGCCCGACGTAGGCCTCCACCCGGCGCACCCCGGAACCGACCGAGGATTCGCCCAGGATGGTCACCGGCCCGATCTGCGCCGAGTTGTGCACGTGGGTGCCGCCGCAGAGCTCCAGCGAGAACGGGCCGCCGATCTCCACCACCCGGACCTCGTCGGGGTAGGCCTCACCGAACATGGCCATCGCGCCCATCGCCTTGGCCCGCTCCAGCTGCTCGGTGAACGTGTGCACCTCGAAGTCGGCCTGCACGGCCTGGTTGGTCACCTCTTCGACCTGGGTGCGCTGCTCCTCGGACAGCGGCCCCTGCCAGTTGAAGTCGAACCGCAGGTAGCCCGGCCGGTTCAGCGACCCGGCCTGAACGGCGTTGGGCCCCAACACCTGTCGCAGCGCCGCGTGCACCATGTGGGTGCCCGAGTGCCCCTGGGTGGCGCCCCGGCGCCACTGCGGGTCGACCGCCGCGACGACGGTGTCGCCCTCCACGAATTCGCCGGACTCGACGTTAACCCGGTGCACCCACAGGGTTTTGGCGATCTTCTGCACATCGGTGACCGCGGCGCGGGCGCTCTGTCCGGCGCCCGTCCCGCTGATCGTGCCCTCGTCGGCGATCTGGCCGCCGGCCTCCGCGTACAGCGGGGTGCGGTCAAGCACGAGTTCGACGCGGTCGGCCCCCTCGGCGCCGTGAGTGACCACCGGAACCCGCTTGCCGTCCACGAAAATACCCAGAATCTTTGCCTCGGAGGTCAGTTCGTCGAAGCCGGTGAACTCGGTTGGCCCGGCGTCGACCAGCTCCCGGTAGGCGGTCAGGTCGGCGTGCGCGTGCTTGCGCGCGGCGGCGTCGGCCTTGGCGCGGCGGCGCTGCTCGGCCATCAATTCGCGGAAACCGACCTCGTCCACCTGCAGGCCGGCCTCGGACGCCATCTCCAGCGTCAGCTCGATCGGGAAGCCGTAGGTGTCGTGCAGTGTGAAGGCGTCCGAACCCGAGATCGCTTTCGCGCCAGAGGCTTTGGTGGTCCCGGCCACCTCGTCGAACAGCTTCGAGCCCGCCGTCAGCGTGCGATTGAACGCGGTCTCCTCGGCGACGGCGATGCGCCGGATGCGGTCGAAGTCGGCGACCAGCTCCGGATACGACGGGCCCATCGCGTCGCGCACGGTGGCCATCAGGTCGCCGACGATGGGGCCCTCGATGTCGAGCAGCCTGGCCGAGCGGATCACCCGGCGCAGCAGCCGGCGCAACACGTAGCCGCGGCCGTCGTTGCCGGGCGTGACGCCGTCGCCGATCAGGATGGCCGCGGTGCGGCTGTGGTCGGCGATGACCCGGTAGCGCACGTCGTCGTCGTGGTTGCCGACGTCGTAGCCGCGCGGCGCCCGCGCGGCCGCGGTGTCGATGACCGGCCGCAGCAGGTCGGTCTCGTAGACGTTGTGCACGCCCTGCAGGATGAAGGCGACCCGCTCCACACCCATGCCGGTGTCAATGTTCTTGCGGGGCAACGGCCCCAGGATCTCGAAGTCGGCCTTGCCGGTGCCCTCGCCGCGCTCGTTCTGCATGAACACGAGATTCCAGATCTCGATGTAGCGGTCCTCGTTGGCGATCGGGCCGCCCTCGACGCCGAACTCCGGCCCGCGGTCGTAGTAGATCTCCGAGGACGGGCCGCACGGGCCGGGGATGCCCATCGACCAGTAGTTGTCCTCCATGCCGCGGCGCTGGATGCGGTCCTCGGGCAGCCCGGCGATCTCCTGCCACAGCTGCACGGCCTCGTCGTCGTCGAAAAAGACCGTCGTCCAG
Source organism: Mycobacterium sp. MUNTM1 (assembly GCF_054660795.1). Lineage (NCBI taxonomy): Bacteria > Bacillati > Actinomycetota > Actinomycetes > Mycobacteriales > Mycobacteriaceae > Mycobacterium > Mycobacterium sp. MUNTM1. Next base: position 253,077 of record NZ_BAAGDE010000001.1, on the reverse strand, counting down.
ATGCGTTCGGGATCCAGGCCGTAACCGCCCTGCTCGACGCCGTTGGTCAGCAGGGTCCAGGCCAGTTCGATGGCGCGGCGCTTGAAATAGTCGCCGAACGAGAAGTTGCCGGCCATCTGAAAGAACGTGTTGTGCCGGGTGGTGATGCCGACCTCGTCGATATCCGGGGTGCGGATGCACTTCTGGATGCTGGTGGCGGTCGAGAACTCCGGGGTGCGCGCGCCCAGGAAGTAGGGCACGAACTGGACCATGCCCGCGTTGACGAACAGCAGGTTGGGGTCGTCGAGGATCACCGATGCGCTCGGCACCTCGGTGTGGCCCGCCTTCACGAAATGATCAAGAAACCGCTTCCTGATCTCGTGTGTCTGCACTTTCGAGTCCGCTTCTTTCCGTTACTTCGAGGTCTGGCTCCCAGCCTATTCGCCGGGGCACGGCAAGCCCGTCTCACGACGCATTTCGACCGCTCACAGTACCTGCCCCGGCGCGCCGGCCCGGGGCCGCTAGCCCTCAAGAAAGCTCAGCCGGACCGAGCGTTGCGGGTTGTCCCGGTTCAGGTCGACCAGGACGATGCTCTGCCACGTCCCCAGCATCGGCTCACCCCCCGAGACCGGAACCGTCACCGACGGGGCGACGAGCGCCGGCATCACGTGGTCGGCGCCGTGGCCTTCCGAGCCGTGGGAATGCCGGTAGCGATCGTCGCGCGGCAACAGCCGTTCCAGCGCGTCGACCAGGTCGTCGTCGGAACCGGCACCCGTCTCGATGATGGCGACCCCCGCCGTGGCGTGCGGGACGAACACGTTGCACAGGCCGTCCCCCCGCGACCAGCAGAACCCGCGCACCGCCTCGGTGAGATCGACGATGCGGCGGCGGGAGGTGTCCACGTCCAACACATCGGTATGCATCCGGTCAAGCCTACGGCGCCGGCCTCGCGACCAGCCAATCCATTGTGAGCGCTGCCACAGTTGGGCATTGCGGCGAGCAACCGGCAGGAGGAAGGTAGCGAGTGGGACCGGTGGCGCCACCGGGGCGCCGCCCCGACATAGGAGGGGTCGACCGTGTACGCACGCTCCACCACCATCCAGGCGCAACCCCTGTCGGTCGACATCGGCATTGCGCACGTTCGCGATGTCGTCATGCCCGCGCTCAAAGAGATCGACGGGTGTGTCGGACTGTCGCTGCTGGTTGACCGGCAATCGGGCACCTGCATCGCCACCAGCTCGTGGGACACCATCGAGGCGATGCGCGGCAGCGCCGAGCGGGTCGCGCCCATCCGCGACCGGGCCTCACTGATGTTCGACGGCAGTGCGCGGGTCGAGGAATGGGACATCCCGTTGCTGCACCGCGACCACCCGTCCCGCCCGGGCGCGTGCGTGCGCGCGACCTGGCTCAAGGTGGTGCCGGATCAGCTCGACCGGTCGCTGGACTTCTACCGGATGGCGGTGCTGCCCGAGATGCAACGCCTCGACGGGTTCTGCAGCGCCAGCCTGATGGTCGATCACCCCGCCTGCCGCCGCGCCGTCACCTGCTCCACGTTCGACTCGATGGAGGCGATGGCCCGCAACCGCGACCGCGCCAGCGAGCTGCGCAGCCGGCGCGTGCGCGAGCTCGGCGCCGAGGTGATCGACGTGGCCGAGTTCGAGCTGGCGATCGCTCACCTGCGGGTGCCCGAGCTGGTCTAGCGCCTCTTGCGGATGATCGCGCGCAGCCGGTCCAGCCGGCCGGCCATCTCGCGTTCACCGCCGCGTCCGGTGGGCCGGTAGTAGTCGACCCCTGCCAGCTCGTCCGGCGGATATTGTTGTGCGACAACCCCATCCGGGTGGTCGTGGGAACACTTGTAGCCCTGCGCGTTGCCCAGCCCGGCCGCGCCCGAATAGTGGCCGTCGCGCAGGTGGGGCGGAACCAGGCCGGCCTTGCCGGCCCTGATGTCGGCCGTCGCCGCGGCCAGCGCGGTGGTGACCGCGTTCGACTTCGGCGCGGTGGCCAGATAAATCGTGCAGTGCGCCAGGGTGAGCTGCGCCTCGGGCATGCCGATCAGCGCCACCGTCTGAGCGGCCGCCACCGCGACCTGCAGCGCGTTCGGGTCGGCCATGCCGATGTCCTCGCTGGCCAGGATCATCAGCCGGCGCGCGACAAACCGGGGGTCCTCGCCGGCGACGAGCATGCGGGCCAGGTAGTGCAGCGCGGCGTCGACGTCCGAGCCGCGCACCGACTTGATGAAGGCGCTGATGACGTCGTAATGCTGGTCGCCGTCGCGGTCGTAGCGCACCGCGGCCTCGTCCAGGGACTGCTCGACGGCGCCGACGGTCAGCTCCCCACCGGGCTCGACCGCCCAGACGGTCTCAGAGGCGACCTCCAGCGCCGTCAGCGCGCGCCGGGCGTCGCCCGCGGCCAGCCGCACCAGCAGGTCGACGGCCTCGGGCGCGACGGCGATCTGGCCGCCCAGCCCGCGCGGGTCGTCGATCGCGCGCTGCACCACGGTGCGGATGTCGTCGGCGCTCAGCGGCCGCAACTGCAGGATCAGCGAGCGCGACAGCAGCGGCGCCACCACCGAGAACGACGGATTCTCCGTCGTCGCCGCCACCAGCAGCACCACCCGGTTTTCCACGGCGGACAACAGCGCGTCCTGCTGGGTCTTGGAGAACCGGTGCACCTCGTCGATGAACAGCACCGTCTGCTCGCCGGACAGCAGCGCGCGGCGCGCGGTGTCGATCACCGCCCGCACGTCTTTGACACCGGCCGACAGGGCCGACAGCGCCTCGAACCGGCGGCCGGTCGCCTGCGAGATCAGCGCGGCCAGCGTCGTCTTGCCGCTGCCGGGCGGGCCGTACAGGATGGCCGACGCCACGCCCGAGCCCTCGACCAGCCGGCGCAGCGGAGATCCCGATGCCAGCAGATGGTCCTGCCCGACCACCTCGTCCAGCGATGCCGGACGCATCCGGACCGCCAGGGGCGCCCCGCCCGACACGCCCAGCCCGTGATCGCTCGGCTGCGGCGCACCGGGGAGGTCAAACAGACCGTCGGACACGGTTTCAGGCATACCACGGCGGGCGGACGCCCGCGCCGCCACAGGCGTGCGGGCCGGCAATCCGCGCGCCCGGGCCGCATCTTTGCTAAGTTCGGCGTTTGCCAAGTTCTGCGCGCGTTGCCTCCTAGGAAACTTCGCCACCTGAGGAAATCCGACAGCAAGGACGAACATGAGCCAACCTCCCGAGTATCCGGGCATCCCGGCAGACCCCCAGGGCAGCAACCCTCCGGGCTACCCGCCGCCGGGCTACGGCGCACCGCCGCCTCCTCCGGGTTATGGCACGCCTCCCCCGCCGCCGGGTTACGGCGCACCCCCACCTCCGGGATACGGACCGCCCCCGGGATATGGCGCACCCCCTCCCGGCTACGGACCGCCACCCGGCTACGGGGGGCAGCCAGTGTTCAGCATCGGGGACGCGTTCGGCTGGGCCTGGAACACGTTCACCAAAAACGCTGTGGCGCTTATTGTTCCAACCCTGGTGTACGCGGTGTTGTTTGCCGTCGCCTCCACGCTGATCGGCCTGAGCCAGGACATGGGCACCACGACGAGCAACTCCGACGACGACTACTTCACCTTCACCGCGAACCTCAACGGCGGCGGTACGGCGCTGCTGATCCTGGGCTACCTCGTCGCCTACCTCGTTGGAGCGTTCGCCCAGTCCGCGTTCCTGTCCGGCTGCCTGGATCTGGCCGACGGCCGCCCGGTGACCATCGGGTCCTTTTTCCGGCCGCGCAACTTCGGCATGGTGTTCCTGGCGGCGCTGCTGGTCGGGATTCTCACCTCGATCGCCTCGGTGCTGTGCTTCCTGCCCGGCCTGATCCTGGGGATCTTTGCTCAGTTCACCATCCCGTACGCGATCGATCGGTCCGAGCAGCCCATCAAGGCGCTCACGTCCAGCTTCTCCACCGTCACGTCGAACTTCGGCAATGCCCTGCTGGTGTGGCTGGTCGAGGTCGCCGCCGTCGTGGTGGGTTTCCTGGCCTGTGGAGTGGGCGTGTTGGTCGGGGTCCCGGTCGCCGCCCTGGTCGGGATCTACGCGTACCGCAAGTTTTCCGGCGGCCAGGTCGCCGCGCCGCATCAGGCGGGATACCAGGCCGGCCCGCCGCCTGGCCCACCGCCGGGACCCGCACCGGCCTGACACTGCGCGCAGCTTTCTCGTATTACGGCGCGGTAAGCCGCAATTGCGGCGCGCTGCGCCGCACACGCGCGTGTGGTGGGATCAGCGACTATGAGCATCAAAGTTGCGCTGGAGCACCGCACCAGCTACACCTTTGACCGGCTGGTCCGGGTCTATCCGCACATCGTGCGGCTGCGCCCGGCGCCCCACACCCGCACGCCCATCGAGGCGTACTCATTACGCATCGAGCCCGACGAACACTTCATCAACTGGCAGCAGGACGCGTTGGGCAATTTCCTTGCCCGGCTGGTGTTTCCGAATCCGATGCAGCAGCTCAGCATCACCGTCGGGCTGATCGCCGACCTCAAGGTGATCAACCCGTTCGACTTCTTCATCGAGGACTGGGCCGAACGGTGGGTCCCCGCCGACGGGCGGCCCGGGCTGACCTACCCCAGGGAGCTGGCCGAGGACCTGGAGCCCTACCTGCGGCCGGTCGACGAAGCGGGCGACGGCTCGGGCCCCGGCGAGCTGGTGCGGGCCTGGCTGAACAATTTCTCGGTGCGCGTCGGCACGCGCACCATCGACATGCTGGTCGAACTCAACCGTGCGATCAACGCCGACGTCGCCTACAGCCTGCGGATGGAACCCGGTGTGCAGACACCGGATTACACGCTGCGCGCCGGGGTCGGCTCGTGTCGTGACTCGGCCTGGCTGCTGGTGTCGATCCTGCGCCAGCTGGGGCTGGCCGCCCGCTTCGTGTCCGGCTACCTGGTGCAGCTGGCCTCCGACGTCGAGGCCCTCGACGGGCCGTCGGGACCCGCGGCGGACTTCACCGACTTGCACGCCTGGACCGAGGTGTACATCCCGGGCGCGGGCTGGATCGGGCTCGATCCGACGTCCGGGCTGTTCGCGGGCGAGGGCCACATCCCGCTGGCGGCCACGCCGCACCCGACGTCGGCGGCACCGATCAGCGGCGGCACCGAACCCTGCACCTCGGTGCTGGAGTTCGCCAACACCGTCACCCGGGTGCACGAAGATCCGCGCGTCACGCTGCCGTACACCGACGACGCGTGGCGCACGATCCGCGACGTCGGCCGGCGCGTCGACGAGCGGCTGGCCGCGGCCGACGTCCGGCTCACGATCGGCGGTGAGCCGACGTTCGTGTCGGTGGACAACCAGGTCGCCAAGGAGTGGACGACGGCCGCCGACGGCCCGCACAAGCGGCAGCGCGCCTCCGATCTGGCCGCCCGGCTGAAGGCCGTATGGGCGCCGGGCGGCGTGATCCAGCGCGGACAGGGCCGGTGGTATCCCGGAGAACCGTTGCCCCGCTGGCAGATTGCGCTGCATTGGCGCACCGACGGGCGTCCGCTGTGGACCGACGAGACGCTGCTGGCCGACCCATGGAGCGGCAAGGCGCATCGCCCCGTCGACAACGAGGCGGCCGCCCAGGTGCTGGCCGGGATCGCCGACGGCCTGGGCCTGCCGGCCTCGCAGGTGCGGCCGGCCTACGAGGACCCGCTGCATCGGCTGGCGGTCAAAGTCCGTGAGCCCGAAGGGGATCCGGTGGACGCCGCCGACGACCTGGAAGCCGACTCCCCCGCCGGCCGCGCGGCGCTGCTGGCCCGTCTGGACGAATCCATCACGGCCCCGGCGGCATTCGTGCTGCCCCTGCACCGGCGCGACGATGACCTCGGGTGGGCCAGCGCCGACTGGCGGCTGCGCCGCGGCCGCGTCGTGTTGCTGCCCGGGGATTCTCCGGCGGGGCTGCGGCTGCCGCTGGATTCGGTCAGCTGGACACCGCCGCGCCCGTCGTTCGAGGCCGATCCCCTGACCGTCGGTGCCGGACTGTCGACGGAGTCGACCGGCGCCGCGCAGGTGGTCGACGCCGACGGCGCGCCACCCACCGCGTTGGTCACCGAGATTCGGGACGGGCTGCTCTATGTGTTCCTGCCGCCCACCGAAGGGCTCGAGCACTACGTCGATCTGATCGCCCGGGTCGAGGCGGCGGCGGCGAAGGCCGACTGCCCGGTGGTGATCGAGGGTTACGATCCCCCGCCCGACCCGCGGCTGCGCTCGACCACCATCACCCCGGACCCCGGTGTCATCGAGGTCAACGTCGCGCCCACCGCCAGCTTCGACGAACAGAACCAGCAGCTGGAGACGCTGTACGCGCAGGCCCGGCTGGCCCGCCTGTCCACCGAGTCCTTCGATGTGGACGGCACGCACGGCGGCACCGGCGGCGGCAACCACATCACCCTGGGCGGTGTGACGCCCGCGGACTCACCGCTGCTGCGCCGGCCCGACCTGCTGGTGTCGCTGCTGACGTACTGGCAGCGCCACCCGTCGCTGTCCTACCTGTTCGCCGGCCGGTTCGTGGGCACCACGTCGCAGGCGCCGCGGGTGGACGAGGGCCGCGCCGAGGCCCTCTACGAACTCGAGATCGCGTTCGCCGAGATCGCCCGGCTGGGCGGCGGCGGCGCCACCAAGCCGTGGGTGATCGACCGCGCGCTGCGCCACCTGCTCACCGACATCACCGGCAACACCCACCGCGCCGAATTCTGCATCGACAAGCTCTACAGCCCCGACAGCGCCCGCGGCCGGCTCGGCCTGCTGGAGTTGCGCGGCTTCGAGATGCCCCCGCACCTGCGCATGGCCATGGTGCAGTCGCTGCTGGTGCGCTCACTGGTCGCGTGGTTCTGGGACGAGCCGCTGCGCGCGCCGCTGATCCGCCACGGCGCCAACCTGCACGGCCGATACCTGTTGCCGCACTTCCTGATTCATGACATCGCCGAGGTCGCGGCGGACCTGCGTGCGCACGGCATCGCGTTCGAGACCAGCTGGCTGGATCCGTTCACCGAGTTCCGCTTCCCGCGCATCGGGACCGCGGTGTTCGACGGCGTGGAGATCGAACTGCGCGGCGCCATCGAGCCGTGGACCACGCTGGGCGAGGAATCCACCGCCACCGGCACGGCGCGCTACGTCGACTCCTCGGTCGAGCGCATCCAGGTCCGCATCATCGGGGCCGACCGGCATCGTTATGTGTTGACGGCCAACGGCTATCCGGTGCCGCTGCTGGCCACCGACAATCCGGACATCCACGTGGCCGGCGTGCGGTTCAAGGCCTGGCAGCCGCCCAGCGCGCTGCACTCCACCATCTCGGCCGACGGGCCATTGCGGTTCGAGCTGATCGATCTCACCACCGGCACCTCGCGCGGGGGCTGCACGTACCACGTCGCGCACCCGGGCGGGCGGGCCTACGACACACCACCGGTCAACGCCGTGGAGGCCGAGGCACGCCGCGCCCGCCGCTTCGAGGCGACCGGCTTCACCCCCGGCAAACTCGACCTGTCCGGCATCCGGGAGAAGCAGGCCCGGATCTTCACCGATGTCGGCGCGCCGGGCATCCTCGACCTGCGCCGCGTGCGTACCGTTGCGCAGTAATGACGTTTGCGGACATGACATTCGGCACCGGCGCAACGGCTGGGCCCGGCTCGATGGCCGGCGCCGCGCGCTACGACGCCGATCGCCTGCTGGCCGGATACCGCGCCGCGCGGGCCCAGGAGGCGCTCTTCGATCTGCGGCACGGCCCGGCGAGCGGCTATGACGAGTTCGTCGACCAGGACGGCAACGTGCGCCCGGCGTGGGCGGAGCTGGCCGACACCATCGCCGAGCGCGGCCGCACCGGGTTGGACCGGCTGCGCTCGGTGGTGCACGACCTCATCGACAACGACGGCATCACCTACACCGACGTCGAGCCCGGCGGCCGCGGCCAGGAACCCCGGCCCTGGCAGCTGGACACCCTGCCGATCGTGCTGTCCGCGGCCGACTGGGAGGTGCTCGAGGCCGGCCTGCTGCAACGGTCGCGGGTGCTCGACGCCGTGCTGACCGACCTGTACGGCCCGCGCAGCCTGCTCACCGAAGGCGTCCTGCCCCCCGAGCTGCTGTTCGGCCACCCCGGGTACGTGCGCGCGGCCAATGGCATCGAAATCCCGGGCCGCCACCAGCTTTTCATGCACGCCTGCGATGTCAGCCGACGACCGGACGGCGAGTTCGTCGTCAACGGCGACCGCACCCAGGCGCCCTCGGGAGCCGGGTACGCGCTGGCCGACCGGCGGGTCGTCGCGCACTCGATTCCCGACCTCTACGAGCGCATCGCACCGCGGCCGACGACGCCGTTCGCCCAGGCGCTGCGGCTGGCGCTGATCGACGCGGCACCCGATGACGCCCAGGACCCGGTGGTGGTGGTGCTGTCCCCGGGCATCTACTCCGAGACCGCGTTCGACCAGGCGTATCTGGCTACCCTGCTGGGTTTTCCGATGGTGGAAAGCGCCGACCTGGTGGTGCGCGACGGCATGTTGTGGATGCGCTCGCTGGGCACGCTGAAGCGCGTCGACGTCGTGCTGCGCCGGGTCGACGCCGACTACACCGACCCGCTGGACCTGCGCGCCGACTCGCGGCTCGGCGTCGCCGGATTGGTGGAGGCCCAGCACCGTGGGACGGTGACCGTGGTCAACACGCTGGGCAGCGGAATCCTGGAAAACCCTGGGCTGCTGCGTTTCCTGCCCGCGATGGCCGAGCACCTGCTGTCGGAGACGCTGCAGCTGCCCACCGCCCAGGTCTACTGGGGCGGCATCGCCGGCGAACGCTCACACCTGCTGGCGAACCTGTCGTCGCTGTTGGTGAAGTCTACCGTCGGCGAGAAAACCCTTGTCGGGCCCACTCTTTCGGCTCAGCAGCTGACACGGTTGGCGGCCCGTATCGAGCGGATGCCCTGGCAGTGGATCGGCCAGGAGCTGCCGCAATTCTCGTCCGCGCCCACCGACCATGCCGGCGTGCTGTCGTCGGCGGGCGTCGGCATCCGGTTGTTTACCGTCGCCCAGCGCGGCGGCTACGCGCCGATGATCGGCGGCATCGGCTATGTGCTGGCACCCGGGTCCGCCGCATATACACTGAAAACCATTGCGGCGAAGGATGTCTGGGTGCGGCCCACCGAGCGCGCCCGCGCCGAGGCGATCAGCCTGCCGACGCCGGAGCCGCCGGCGAAGACGGCGGCGGGCACCTGGGGCATCAGCTCGCCGCGTGTGCTGTCCGACCTGTTCTGGATCGGCCGCTACGGCGAGCGCGCGGAAAGCATGGCGCGGCTGCTGATCGTCACCCGCGACCGGTTCCACGTCTACCGCCACCACCAGCACAGCGAGGAAAGCGAATGCGTGCCGGTGCTGATGACCGCGCTGGGCCGCATCACCGGAACGCCCGACACCGGCGGCGACCACGCCGAGATGATCGCGACCGCGCCCTCCACGCTGTGGTCGCTCACCGTCGATCCGCACCGGCCCGGTTCCCTGGTGCAATCGGTGGAGGGCCTGGCGCTGGCCGCAAGGGCGGTGCGCGACCAGATGTCGAACGACACCTGGATGGTGCTGGCCGCGGTGGAACGCGCGCTCGCACTGGAAAGCGAACCGCCGGAATCGCTTTCCGAGGCCGACGCCCTGCTCACCGGGGCGCAGGCCCAAACTTTGGCCGGCATGCTCACCCTGTCCGGGGTGGCCAGCGAGTCGATGGTGCGCGACGTCGGCTGGACGATGATGGACATCGGCAAACGGATCGAACGCGGGCTGTGGCTGACGGCGTTGCTGCAGGCCACCCTGACGGTCGGCCGCGGCGCCGCGGCCGAGCAGACCGTCATCGAGTCCACCCTGGTGGCGTGCGAGTCGTCGGTCATCTACCGGCGCCGCACGGTGGGCAAGATCAGCGTGGCCGCCATGGCCGAGCTGATGCTGTTCGACGCGCAGAACCCGCGGTCGCTGCTGTACCAGCTGGAGCGGCTGCGGATCAACCTGCGGGACCTGCCCGGCTCGTCGGGGTCGTCACGCCCCGAACGGCTGGTGGACGAGATCGGCACCCTGCTGCGGCGCTCCCACCCCGCCGAGCTCGAACGGGTCGGCGGCGACGGCCGGCGCGCGGAGCTGGCGGAGCTGCTCGCCGCGGTGCACGGCGAGCTGCGCGACCTGGCCGAGGTCATCACCACCACCCAGCTGGCGTTGCCCGGTGGCATGCAACCGATTTGGGGTCCCGACGAGCGACGGGTGATGCCGGCCTAGCCGGGTGCGTTCGATGTCGCCCGCGAAGCGGCCCCTAGCCGGCCACCGAGGCGCGACCGCGGGCCTCCGACGTCACCTCATCGACCACGGTGTAGATGAACCGCATCTTCTCCAGCACCGCGACCGGCAGCACGAACGGGTACAAGTCGTCGTGGCCCATCGACCGGTTCACCATGTTCAGTGACCACGACAGGGGCAGCCACATGTCGATGATCGTCTGAAAAGCGCTGGGGCCCAAGGCGGGCCGGTCGAACGTGGCCGACGCCGGCGCCAGTCCGCACCACGCCGAGGTGTCCAGCGTGTCGCGGATGTGCAGATAGTGGGCGAACGTCTCGGCCCAGTCCTCGGCGGGATGCATGGTGGCGTAGGACGACACGAAGTCCTCCTGCCAGCCCTCGGGAGCGCCCTCGTTGTAGTGGCGGTCGAGCGCCTCCTGATAGTCGGCTTCGTGGTCACCGAACAGCTCGTTGAACCGCTGCACGTAGTCGGTGAACGGAGCGATCAGCCGGTAGTAGTAGTAATGCCCGATCTCGTGGCGGAAGTGCCCGAGCAGGGTCCGGTAGGGCTCGTCCATCTCGACGCGCAGCTGCTCGCGGTGGGCGTCATCACCCTCGGCCAAATCGATAGTGATGACCCCGTTTTCGTGTCCGGTCATCACCTTCTCGTGCGCGCTGGACAGCAGCCGGAACGCCAGGCCGTAGTCGGGATCCCGGTCCCGTCCGACGATCGGCAGCTTGAGCTCGCTCAGCTCGGCGATCAACCTGCGTTTGGCCGCCTCGGCACGGGCGAACTCGGCCATCCCGACGGTGTCGGCGTCGTTGGGCCGCTCGATCGTCAGCGCGCACGAGGGGCACAGCAGCCGGGGGGTATTGACGGGAACCAGCCAATTACATTCGGCGAGAAGTAGATTCGCGCACAGCTGATACTCGCTGGCGTGCACGAAGCCGGCGTGCTCGCCGGTGTCGTCCTCCGAAATCACCAGCAGCGCCATCTGGTCGAGTGAAAACCCCAGCGCGCTCCCGCAATTCAGGCAGGTGGAGTTCTCGAAGGTCAGTCGCTGACCGCAGTTGGGGCAGGTGAAGTCACGCATGCAGCACTTCGCCTTCGTAGGGCACCACGTCGACGGCGACGTCGATCACGCTGTGCTCCGAGTTGGTGTAGATGATGCCCCGCAGCGGCGGGACGTCCGCGTAGTCACGGCCCCGGCCCACGACGATGTAGCGCTCGTCGACCATCTGGTCGTTGGTGGGATCGAGTCCCAGCCATTCGAATTGGCCGGGCCGCTGCGCAGTCCACACCGCGGCCCAGGCGTGGGTGGCGTCGATGCCGATCATCCGATCCTTTCCGGGTGGCGGATCGGTGGCCAGATACCCGGATACGTAACTGGCCGCCAACCCGTTGGCTCGCAGGCAGGCGATCGCCAGCCTGGCGAAGTCTTGGCATACCCCTTCGCGGGCGGCCAGAACCTCATTGACCCCGGTGGAAATCGTCGTCGACCCCGACTTGTAGGTGAAATCGGTGAAAATGCGCGACGTCAGGTCTCCCAGCACCTCGATCAGCGGGCGACCCGGGGTGAAGCTGGGCGCCGCGTAGTCGCGGACGTCGTCGGTGATCTCGGGCGGATTGAGGTCCAGGGTGAACTCGGTCGCGAGCGCTCCGGCGGGCCCGGCCGGCCGGGCCGCCTCCCACGGCTGCGCCGCCGGCCCGCCGGTGTAGAGGTCCGCGCTGGGCGGATAGACGTCGACGATCGAGTCGCTGGTCACCTTCAGGACACCGTGCGGCTCGGTCACGTGGAAATAGGAGCTGATGTTGCCGTAGCTGTCCTCGCTGGTGGAGCTGTCGGCGGGCGCCGGGTCGATGATCAGCCGATGCGCGACACAGCGCTGCCGCAGCGAGTCGCGCGGAGTGAGAAATCCGCGGCCGTAAGAGCTGGTCACGACGTCGGAGTAGCGGTACTCGGTGCGGTGGGTCACCCGGTGACGGCGTGCGACCCCGGTTCCCGGTTCGCCTGGTTCTGCTGGCAAGCGCTTCCTCCTCCTCATCGCTGATCTCATCACATGCCGGACGGTTGCGTGGGGTCCGCCGGAAGCCCCGCCGCGTACCGTTTGCCGATCCGACGGCACTCGCGCCGAAACGGGAGCACAATCGTGTTGTGGCCACGTGGGGCGAGGTCGCCCGCATCGTTGGTGAGCTGGCACTCACCTCCGAGCCGTCACCGCATGACTGGCGGGTCGGCAAGAAACTGCTGGCCTGGGAGCGGCCGCTGCGGCCCTCCGAGCGCGAGGCGCTGGAGCGCGACGGTCCGCCGCCGCCGCCGCAGGGCGACATCCTCGGCGTTCGGGTGTCCGATGAGGGCGTCAAGTTCGCGCTGATCGACGACGAGCCCGGGACCTACTTCACCACACCGCATTTCGACGGCTATCCCGCGGTGCTGGTCAACCTGGCCAAAATTTCGGTGCGTGATCTCGAGGACCTGATCACCGAGGCGTGGCTGACCCAGGCGCCGCGAAAGTTGGTGCAGGAGTTCCTGGCCGACTCGCGCTGAAGTGCTCACGCGTGCCGAAGATCGATGACCCGTTGCAGGTCGTCCACGCATGCGCTGACGACGTCGGCGAGGATCACGTGCGTCTTCTCGCGCGCGCCGGACTGCAACTCCGCCGCGTGGTGACGCGCCGAGGCGGTGTATGCGCAGGCGCCGGCGGGATCGGTGTCGGCGAGCGCGGTCGCGGCCGCCAGCACCACCAGCACGGTGGGCACCGGCTGGGGAAGGCGCTCGCGGCCGCCGGCTGAGGTGGGCTCGGGGCCGGGCGAGACGGCGCGGGCCAGTTGCAGCACCGAGCCGGCCAGCAGAGCCACGTGCACGGCCTGATGGTCGGCGGCCTGAATGGCGGCCCGCAGGCCCCATCGTCGCGGCGCGATGGTGACGACGTGGCGCGCGGTGGTGCGCGCCTCGAGCAGCTCGCTGAGCTGTTCGTGCACCCGGTCGACGGCAGTCAGCGGCCAGTCCGGCGGCGGTTCCTTGCGGCCGACGGCGACGTCCGCGGCCCGGGACAGCACGTCGTGCAGCACCCCGAGCACGCCGGCGCGGGCGCTGCGCAGCACCGCCAGCGGGTCGGCGGGAAACAGCAGGACGGCGAAGACGATGGCCACCGCGCCGCCGATCAGCGCGTCGAAGATGCGTTCCAGCCCGACGCCGCCGCGGTAGAGCGCCAGCACCAGGATCGCCGACACCACGGTCTGGTTGGCGAACATCATGCCGTGACCGATGAAGCCGCCCCCGATGAACACCGCGGCGCCCAGCGCCACCAGCGCGGCCACCGCGATGGGCACCTCGCCGGGACCGAGCAGGCCCTGCACCAGCGAGCCCACCCCGATGCCCAGGGTCACCCCGATCATCATCTGGACGGCGCGTTGCGCGCGCAGCACGTTGCTGGTCGACAACGACACCGCGGCGGCGATCGGCGCGAAGAACGGCTGCGGGTGGTCCAGCACATCGTGCGCCAGGTACCAGGACAGGCCCGCGGCCACCGCGGTCTGCACCAGGTTGAACCAGACCAGCCGCAGCCGTTTGCTGCCCGCGCGCGCGGCGGCGAGAACCAGCGATGGGATCGCCCGCCGCGAAGCGCCCACCGGTTAGGTCCGGTTTAACTCGAAGAGCGGAATCACCCGGGTGGTCTTGGCCTGGTACTCGGCGAAGCCGGGCGCGGCGGCGGTGACCTTGTCGAAGAGCGCGCCCCGCTCGTCGGCGGGCAGCTCGTGGGCGGCGACGTCGAACGTGTCGGTGCCGATCTCCACCCGCGCCCGCGGGTTGGCCCGCAGGTTGTGCACCCAGGCCGGGCTGACCGGGGCGCCGGCGAAGGAGCCGATGATGATCAGCTTGCCGTCGATGCGGAAGTAGGCCAGCGGCGACACTCGGGGGCGGCCGGTTTTGGCCCCGGTCGTGTGGAGCAGCAGCAGGTCGGCGTTGGCGAACTGGCCGCCGACCTTGCCGTCGTTGGCGCGGAACTCCGCGATGATCTTCTCGTTGAAATCGTTGACGAATGCGGGGTCAAGGCTCTGTTGCTCAGTCATGCCCTGTCAACCTTCTCGGGCTTGGCGTCTATTCCGGACTCCTTGCGCTGCTGGGCGGTGATGGGCGCCGGCGCTTCGGTGAGCGGGTCGACGCCGCCGCCGGTCTTCGGGAAGGCGATCACCTCGCGGATGGAGTCGACCCCGGACAGCAGCGCGTTGATCCGGTCCCAGCCGAACGCGATCCCGCCGTGCGGCGGCGCGCCAAAGGTGAACGCCTCCAACAGGAATCCGAATTTCTCGTCGGCCTCGGCATGGTCCAGGCCCATCACCGCGAACACCCGCTCCTGGACGTCGCGGCGGTGGATACGGATCGATCCGCCGCCGATCTCGTTGCCGTTGCAGACGATGTCGTAGGCGTCGGCGAGCACGTTGCCGGTGTCGGTCTCGATCGCGTCTTCGTGGCCCGGCTTGGGTGAGGTGAACGCGTGGTGCACCGCGGTCCACGCCCCCGACCCGACGGCGACGTCGCCGGCGGCGGTCGCGTCGTCGGCGGGCTCGAACAGCGGCGGGTCCACCACCCAGACGAACGCCCACGCTTGCGCGTCGATCAGGTCCAGCCGGTGGGCGATCTCGCTTCGGGCGGCCCCGAGCAGGGCCCGCGACGGCTTGGCCGGCCCGGCCGAGAAGAAGACGCAGTCCCCGGGCTTCGCCCCGACCTGGGCGGCCAGCCCGTCACGCTCGGCGTCGGTCAGGTTCTTGGCGACCGGACCGCCCAGGGTGCCGTCGTCGGCGATCAGCACGTAGGCCAGTCCGCGGTGCCCGCGCTGCTTGGCCCACTCCTGCCAGCCGTCCAGCGTGCGCCGCGGCTGCGAGGCGCCGCCGGGCATCACCACGGCGCCGACGTAGGGGGCCTGGAAGACGCGAAATGTGGTGTCTTTGAAGAACTCTGTGCAGTCGACGAGCTCAAGCCCGAAGCGCATGTCGGGCTTGTCGGAGCCGAATCGCCGCATCGCGTCGGCGTAGCTGATCCGCGGGATGGGCGTCGGGATCTGATACCCGATCAGCGCCCACAGCGCGGACAGGATCTCCTCGGAGATGGCGATGACGTCCTCGGCGTCGACGAAGCTCAGCTCCATGTCGAGCTGGGTGAACTCGGGCTGGCGGTCGGCGCGGAAATCCTCGTCGCGGTAGCAGCGCGCGATCTGGTAGTAACGCTCCATGCCGGCCACCATCAGCAGCTGCTTGAACAGCTGTGGGCTCTGCGGCAGCGCGTAGAACGAGCCGGGGTGCAGGCGGGAAGGCACCAGGAAGTCGCGCGCCCCCTCCGGGGTCGACCGGGTGATCGTCGGGGTTTCGATCTCGACGAAGTCATGTTGCGCGAGCACCGACCGCGCGGCGGCATTCACCTTGGAGCGCAAGCGGATTGCCTCGGCCGGGCCGTCGCGGCGCAGGTCCAGGTACCGGTATTTCAGCCGCAGCTCCTCGCCGGCCGGCTCGTCGAGCTGGAACGGCAGCGGCGCGCTCTCGCCGAGCACGGTCAGCGTGGTGGCGTTGACCTCGATGTCGCCGGTGGCGATCTCCGGGTTGGCGTTGCCCTCGGGCCGGATCTCGACCACACCGGTGACCGCGACGCAGAATTCGGCGCGCAGCCGGTGCGCCTGGGCCAGCACGTCGGACTCGCGGAATACCACCTGGGCGATCCCGGAGGCGTCGCGCAGGTCGATGAAGATGACGCCGCCGTGGTCGCGGCGACGGGCCACCCAGCCCGCCAGCGTCACCTGCTGCCCGGCGTCGCTACTTCTCAGCGAACCCGCGGCGTGACTGCGCAGCACGAAACACTCCCCATTTCCTGATGTGGTTGCACCGGCCAGAACGAGTGCCCAGTCTAAAGGAGGTAATTTCGGTGGCATCGCCACAGACGCTGCTACCAACATCGCCCTGGTCGGTCCGGGCGCCGTCGGCACGACGGCCGCCGCGCTGCTGCACAAGGCCGGTCACTCGGTGATGGTGTGCGGTCGCACCCCGCGCGACGCCATCGAGTTGCGGCCCGACGGGGCCGACCCGATCGTCGTCCCCGGGCCGGTGCGCACCGATCCCGCCGAGGTGACCGCGCCGGTGGACGTGGTGCTGGTGGCCGTCAAGGCCACCCAGAACGACTCGGCGGCCGGTTGGCTGGCCCGGCTGTGCGACGTCCACACCATCGTCGTGGTGCTGCAAAACGGTGTCGAGCAGGTCGAGCAGGTGCAGCCGCACTGCCCGCTGTCCCCCGTCGTCCCCGGGATCGTGTGGTACTCGGCTCAGGCCCAGCCCGAGGGCTGGGTGAGGCTGCGCACCGAGGCTGCCGTGGTCCTGCCCAGCGGGCCGTCCGCGGAGACGGTCGCCGAGCTGCTGCGCGGCGCCGGCTGCCGGGTCGATTGCGACCCCGACATCCTCACCGCGGCCTGGCACAAGCTGCTCACCAACGCGCTGGCCGGGTTCATGGCGCTGGCGCGGCGGCGGTCCGGGATGTTCCGCCGCGACGACGTCGCCGCGCTGTCGCGGCGCTATGTCGCCGAGTGCCTGGCCGTGGCGCGGGCCGAGGGAGCCCGGTTGGGCGACGGCGTGGTCGACGAGCTGGTCGACATGTTCCGCAACGTCGCCGAGGACATGAGCACGTCGATCCTGACCGACGCCGAACACCGGCGGCCGATGGAATGGGACATCCGCAACGGCGTGATCGTTCGCAAGGGCCGGGCCCACGGCCTGGCCACGCCGATCAGCGACGTCATAGTGCCCTTACTCGCCGCGGCGAGCGACGGCCCCGGCTAAGTTGTTGTCATGTTCCCCTGCGAGCGCGTCGATACGAGCTTCACCGACACCGCACCGTTTCGGTTCAGCAACAGCGTCGACCTGGCCATCACGCCCGAGCAGCTGTTCGAGGTGCTTTCCGATGCTCAGTCCTGGCCGCGGTGGGCGAAGGTGATCACCAAGGTGACCTGGACCAGCCCCGAGCCGCGTGGCGTCCGGACCACCCGCGTCGTCGAGATGCGCGGCGGCATCGTCGGCAACGAGGAGTTCCTCGCCTGGGAACCGTTCACGCACATGGCATTTCGGTTCAATGAATGCTCGACCCGGTCCGTGGCGGCTTTCGCCGAGGATTACCGGGTCGAGGTCATCCCGGGTGGCTGCCGGCTGACGTGGACCATGGCCCAGAAACCGGCCGGGCCGGCGAAGCTGGCGATGGTCGTGGTGGGGCCGCTGCTGAACCTGGCCCTGCGCCGCTACCTGCGCAACCTGCGCAGCTACACCGACTCCCTTGCGACCCGGCAACGTTAGGAGAGCGTCATGACCTTCAACGAGGGCATGCAGATCGACACCAGCACCGCGTCCTCGTCCGGTGGGGGCGGCATGGGAATGGCCGTCGGGGGTGGCGGCCTCGGGCTGCTCATTCTGATCGGCGCGCTGTTCCTGGGCGTCGATCCCGGCCGCGTGATGAACTCCCAGCAGACGAACACCGGCGGCTACTCGGCACCCGGGTTCGACCTGAGCCAGTGCAAGACCGGCGCCGACGCCAACAAGTACGTCCAATGCCGCGTGGTCGCCACCGGCAACTCGGTGGACGCGGTGTGGCACCAGCTGCTGCAGGGTTACACCCGCCCGCACGTCCGGCTGTTCACCGGATCGGTGGAGACCGGCTGCGGGCACGCGACCACCGCGGTCGGGCCGTTCTACTGCCCGGTGGACAAGACGGCGTATTTCGACACCGACTTCTTCAAGGAGCTGGTGGATCGATTCGGTTCCAGCGGTGGGCCGTTCGCCCAGGAGTATGTGGTCGCCCACGAATACGGTCACCACGTGCAGAACCTGCAGGGCCTGCTGGGCCGCTCGCAGCAGGGCGCACAGGGCGCCGGCGGCAACGGCGTTCGCACCGAGCTACAGGCCGACTGCTACGCCGGAATCTGGGCGCACTACGCGTCCACGGTCAAGCAGGAGAGCACCGGCGTGCCGTACCTGGAACCGTTGAGCGACAAGGACATTTCGGATGCCCTCTCGGCCGCGGCGTCGGTGGGCGACGACCGGATCCAGAAGGAATCCACCGGCCGGGTCAACCCCGAGTCCTGGACGCACGGTTCGTCCGAACAGCGGCAGAAGTGGTTCACCATCGGATACCAGACCGGCGACCCGAACAAGTGTGACACCTTCTCCGCGCCCGACCTGGGCTAGGCCTTTGTCAGCAGGCCCCGCAGCTCGGCGCGGCCCTGTTCGTCGAGCGGCAGCAGCGGCGCGCGCGGGTCGCCGACTCCGAAATCGAGCAGCTCCAGGCCGGCCTTCACGGTGGTGGCCAGTCCGCCCGCGACGATGAAGGTGAGCAGCGGCTTGAGGTCGTCGTAGAGCTTCTGTGCGGTGTCGAGGTCTTGCGCACGCACCGCCTCGTACAGGCCGATGCACGGCTGTGGCCGCAGATTCGGTGCGGCCGTGCACCATCCGGACGCCCCGGCCTTCAGCGCGTCGAGCACCAGCGGGTTGCTGCCGTTGTAGAAGGGCAACCGGTTGCCGGAAAGTTCGGCGATGCGCTGCATCCGGGTCAGGTCGCCGGTGGATTCCTTGACCATGCGTACGTTGTCGATGCCTTCGAACATGCGCACCAGCAGCTCGGGAGGCATGTCGACACCGCTGGTGGCCGGGTTGTTGTAGGCCATGATCGGAATCGAGATGGCGTCGCTGATGCTGCGGTAATGCTGGAAGATCTCGCGCTCGGTGAGCTTCCAGTAGGACACCGGCAGGATCATCACCGCGTCGGCCCCGGCCTGCTGGGCATACGTGGCGCGCCGAATCGTCTTGGCGGTGGTCACATCCGACACCCCGACGATCACCGGGACGCGGCCGGCGACGGTAGCGATGGTGGTGTCGATGACGGCGTCGACCTCGGGTTCCTCGAGGTACGCCAGTTCGCCGGTGCTGCCCAGCGGCGCGATCGCGTGAACATCGGCGGACACCAGCCGCTCGACCAGTGCGGCCAGCCGTTGGGTGTCAATCCCCTTGTCGGAGAACGGGGTTACCGGGTAGGCGATGATGCCGTGGATCTTGGGCGTGGGCGTTCGCGCCACAGCGGGCTCCTCGAATTGGGTTGGCGGATAACGGGTTCAGCTGGTCAACACGTCGGGGTGCCGGGCCAGTGCCCGGCGGGCGTAGTAGGCGAAGTTGGCGCGGCTGCGCTGCGGTGACAGCGTCCAGTCGTGGGCCTCGCGGGCCAGTTCCTCGGGCAGTTCCTTGACGGTGCCGGCGGCCATGGCGGTCAGCTGCAGTTTGGCGGCGCGCTCGATGAGGATTCCCAGCGAGCACGCCTCCTCGACGCTGGCACCGGCGATGACGTGGCCGTGATGCGCCAGCAGCACCGCCTTCTTGTCGCCGAGGGCGGCGCTGATGATCTCCCCCTCTTCGTTGCCGACCGGCACGCCCGGCCATTTCGGCAAGAACGCGCAGTCACCGTAGAGCGGCGTGGTGTCCATGTGCGAGACGATCAGCGGGACTTCCAGCATCGACAGCGCCGCCACGTGAAACGCGTGCGTGTGCACGATGCATTGGACGTCGGGCCGGGCGCGATAGATCCAGCTGTGAAAACGGTTGGCGGGATTGGCGATTCCATCCCCGTCGAGGACGTTGAGGTCCTCGTCGACCAGCAGCAGGTTTTCGTCGGTGATTTCGTCGAACCCCAGGCCCAGCCGCTGGGTGTAGTAGGTGCCGTCGGCCTCGGCGCGGGCGGTGATCTGGCCGGCCAGCCCGGAGTCATGCCCGGCGTCGAACAACGCCCGGCACGTCAAGGCCAGCTTCTGGCGGGTGGTCAGCTGCGAATCGGCGACGTCGGCCGTCAGCTGCTCGGCAGCCCGGCGCATCAGTTCGGACTTCGACTCGGTGAACGTGCTGGCCATGATCGGCTCCCTCGGCGCGAACGTGTGACACAATAGTAGCACTGTAGGAAACATTGTGTCATGAGAGGGGCGCCCCATGACCGCACTGCTGCGCGCGGTCCGCAAGCAACGCGGCCTCACCCTGGAGGAGCTGGCCCGCCAGACCGGACTGACCAAGAGCTACCTGTCCAAGATCGAACGCCGTTGCAGCACACCGTCGATCGCGGTGGCCCTCAAGGTCGCCAAGGCCCTCGACGTCGACGTGGGCCGGCTGTTCTCCGAGGAGGCGGCGCAGGAGAAGATCACCGTCGAGCGCGCCCCCCGCGATGCCGAGGGTGAGCGCTACCGGGTGCTCGCCTCGTCACTGCTGGGAAAGTCGATGTCGCCGTTCGTGGTTCGCCCGACGGAGCAGCTTGCCGACGATCCCCATCCCGAACATGCCGGCCAGGAATTCATGTTCGTGCACGCCGGAACCGTCGAGCTCGACTACGGGGACCAGACGTTCACCCTCGGGCCGGGCGACAGCGCCTATTTCGACGCCTCGGTCAGCCACAAGATCCGCGCGGTCGGCGCCGAACGCGCCCAAGTGGTCGTCGTCGCGCACGACGAGCCCGGCGCCCGCAGCACCCGCGACATTTTTGTGTCCTAGACTGCTATCCCCGCAGCTTCCTCCCGCAGAACGCGAAAGGCGTTGCCGTATGCCGTCAACGGATGCCGAGGACCGGCAAGCGTCCGCCTGGGCACCGATGCGCAATCGCGTGTTTCGCGCGTTGTTCATCGCGCAGTTCGTCTCCAACGTCGGGACCTGGATGCAAAGCGTCGCCGCGCAATGGTTCCTGATCGAAGACCACAGCAGTGCCGTCATCGTGGCCCTGGTTCAGACCGCGAGCCTGGGGCCGACGCTGCTGCTGGGATTCTTCGCCGGGGCGCTGGCCGACCTCTTCGACCGGCGGCGACTGCTGATCTTCCTGCAGTCGTACGCGGTGGTGGTGACGCTGGCCCTGGCCGTGCTGACGTTCCTCGGCACCCTCACCCCGACGTCGCTGTTGCTGTTCACCTTGGCGGTCGGCTTCGCCTCCGCCCTGACCGCGCCGGCCTGGCAGGCGATACAGCCCGAGGTCGTCACGCGCGAGGAGATTCCGGCCGCGGCGACGCTGGCCAGCGTCTCGGTGAACATCGCCCGCGTGGTCGGGCCCGCGATCGGCGGCGTGGTGCTGGCCGCGACCGGTCCCGGAGCCGTCTTCGCCATCAACGCGATATCGTTCGCCGGCATCATCGTCGCCCTGGCGGCGTGGCGCCGACCCAGACAAGAGCCACCCGTCGAGCGAGAACACTTCAGCCAGGCCATCGTCACCGGCTTCCGGTACGTCGCCAACGGCCCGATTTTCCGCCGGATTCTCTTGCGCACAGCCCTTTTCGTGTTTCCCGCTTCGGCGCTGCCGGCGCTGTTACCGGTGGCAGCCGCCGACCGGTGGCACCTTGGGTCCGGTGGCTACGGGGTGGCCTTGGGCGCCATAGGTTTTGGCGCGGTGCTCGCCGTTGCGGTTCCCGCGCCGCTTCGCCAGAAGGTGCCGCCCAACGCCCTGCTGGCCATTTCGGCCGCCGCGTACGCCCTCGCACCGCTCGCCGTGGTGTGGCTGCCGTTCGCCGCGGCGGCGCCGCTTCTGGTGCTGTCCGGGACGACCTGGCTGATCACGTTGACGACGCTGAACGCCGCCGCGCAACTCCACCTGCCGCAGTGGGTGCGGGCCCGCGGATTGTCGGTGTATCTCGTGGTTTTCACGGGGTCCCAGGCATTCGGCTCGTACCTGTGGGGCGCCGTCGCCACCCGGGCGGGGCTTGATCTCGCGCTCATCGTGTCGGCCGCGTTCCTGGGCGCCGCCGCCCTCAGCGTCGCCGTTCTCCCCCTGCGGCCGTCCACCGGGAAGCTCAGCCGCGACATCTCCAGGGCATGGCCGTCGCCCGTGGTCGTATTCGAACCCTGCCCCAACGACGGACCGGTCCTGGTGGCCATCCGCTACCGGGTGGCGGCCGACAAACTTCAGGAGTTCGTCAACGCGATGAGCGCGGTGCGGCGATCGCGGCTGCGCACCGGTGGGCACAGCTGGCGGCTCTATCACAGCATCGAAGATCCCGACGCGGTCCTCGAGAGGTTCACCGTGCCGTCCTGGACCGAGTTTGTCCACCAGCACACCGAGCGCTGGCTCGAGTCCGACCACGACGGCCTGGCCACGGCGGTGAGCTACACCGTCGACAGCACCCGGCAGCACGAGTACTACCTGGCGCTGCGGGTGCACCGATGACCCAGCTGTTGTTCTCCTACGGCACGCTGCAGCAGCCCGAGGTCCAACGCGCGACGTTCGGCCGCGAACTCACCGGCCACCGCGACGCGATCGTCGGCTACCAGCTGGATTTCGTCACCATCACCGACCCGCACGTCGTCGCCACCAGCGGCAGCGACCGCCACCCGATCCTGCGCCCGACCGACCGGCCCGACGCGCACGTGGACGGGACGGTGTTCGCCCTCAGCGAAACCGATCTGGCGGCCGCCGACGAATACGAGGTGGACGACTACCGCCGCATCGAGGTGCCGCTGCGATCGGGCGCGACGGCGTGGGTGTACGTCTTCGCCGGCTGACTAGCCGAGTCGGCAGGTGACGGTGGTGGTGGCGTCCTGCTGGACGACCACCTGGCCGTCCACGGCGATCTCGCAGTGGAACTGGGCCGGACCGTTGCCCGAATCCGGCCAGTGCAGCATGCCGCTGGCGGTGATGCTCGCGAACTGGTTCGGGTTCGCCAGCGTGGCGGTGTAGGTGACCGGCGCTCCGCCGCTGAGCGGGGCCTGCACGCTGGTCGAGAACTTCGACGGGTCCGCGTTGAAAGCGGCCTGGCTGGGCGGGTCGGCGTTCACGTAGGAGACGTTTGCGGTCAGGTTGTTGGGGCTCGTGACGGTGTAGGTCACCTGGTGGCCATCCGCATGCGCCGCCGCCGGCGTCAGCGCCGTCGCCGCAGCCATTGCCAGCGTCACCGCCGAGATCGCGCTCGCTGTCCTTTGCACGTTCGTCATATCGAAAACGCTACCGGATTCGTTAGCGGCGGTTCGCTGTTTACCAGCAGCTGTGCCCGCGGTTGCCCGGCTCCGGTATGAAGCAAGCATGAGCGATGAGACGCGTCCGGCCCCGAAACGGGCCGATAGCGCCGACGAGCCGGTGACCCGCCGCCGGTTGCTGACGACCGGGGCGGTGTCGGCCGCCCTCGGGGTGGGCATCGGGGGCGGCGCCGTGCTGTTGTGGTCACGCCCGCGGGGCCCGATGGCCTGGCTGCAGCCCGACCGGCGCGGCGCACCGCCGGTCGGCGGGCTGCACCTGCAGTTCGGGAAGAACGCCGGCACCGAAGTGGTGGTGTCCTGGCACACCACCGACGCGGTGCGCAATCCACGCGTCCTGCTCGGGACGCCGACTTCCGGCTTCGGCCGCACCGTCGCCGCGGAAACCCGCACCTACCGGGACGCGAAGTCGGGCACCGAAGTTCGCGTCAACCATGCCCGGCTGACCGACCTCAGCCCGGACACCGACTACGTGTACGCCGCGGTGCACGACGGCGCGGAACCGGAGCAGGGCACCGTGCGCACCGCACCGACGGGCCGAAAACGACTGCTGTTCACCAGCTTCGGTGACCAGTCCACGCCGGCACTGGCCAAGCTGCCCGACGGCAGGTACGCCACCGACAACATCGGCTCACCTGCCGCGGCCGACACCACCATGGCGATCGAACGGATGGGCCCGCTGTTCAACCTGATCAACGGCGACCTGTGCTACGCCAACCTGGCGCGGGACCGGGTGCGCACCTGGTCGAACTGGTTCGAGAACAACACCCGCTCGGCGCGATACCGGCCCTGGATGCCGGCGGCCGGCAATCACGAGAACGAATTGGGCAACGGGCCAATCGGTTACGGCGCGTATCAGGCCTACTTCGCGGTGCCCGATTCCGGGTCGAGCCCCGAGACCCGCGGCATGTGGTACTCGTTCACCGCCGGCTCCGTGCGGGTGATCAGCCTGAGCAACGACGACGTCGCCTTCCAGGACGGCGGCAACTTCTACGTGCACGGTTACTCCGGCGGCGAGCAAAAGCGATGGCTGGCAAGTGAACTCGCTTCGGCCCGACGCGACCCGGAGATCGACTGGATCGTGGTGTGCATGCACCAGACGGCGATCTCCACCGCCGACAAAACCAACGGCGCAGACCTGGGCATCCGCGAGGAATGGCTGCCGTTGTTCGACCAGTACCAGGTCGACCTGGTGGTGTGCGGCCACGAGCACCACTACGAGCGCTCACACCCGTTGCGCGGCACGCTGGGCACCGACACCCGCACGCCCATACCCGTCGACACCCGAAGCGATGTCATCGACGCCACTCGCGGAACGGTGCACCTGGTGATCGGTGGCGGTGGCACCTCGGCGCCGAGCAACGCGATGTTCTTCCCCGATCTCCGGTGCCGCGTGGTGACCGGCGTGGGCGCCTTCGATCCCGGGCTGGGCCGCAAGGCCCCGATCTACGTCCTGGAGGACGCGCCGTGGTCGGCGTTTCGCGACCGTGAGAACCCTTACGGTTTCGTAGCTTTCGACGTCGACCCGGGCCAACCCGGCGGTAACACCTCGATCAAGGCGACGCACTACGCGCTGCGGGGCGCTTTCGGCGAGGTTGCCGCGATCGACGAATTCACGCTCACCAAGCCCCGCGGTGACAAGCCCGGCTAACCCGGCGCAGCAACGTGGCCACAGCGGATTTTATCCCTGTGAAATACTTCAGAAATGGTTGAATCGCCGGGTGGTCCGGTCACCGGGGGCCGCCTGGCGGACTTCGTGGTCGATCGGCGCATGCTGCTGATCACGGCACTCGCGGTGCCGATCGGTGCGCTCGCCGCGGGCGCGGCGTGGTGCCTGCTCCGGTTGATCGGGCTGGTCACCAACCTCGTCTTCTACCAGCGCTGGGCCGTCGGCCTGGTGGCACCGGGATCCCACCCTCATCCCTGGTGGTTGTTGCTGGGCGCCCCGGTCGCCGGCGGCCTGGTGGTCGGTGTCATGGCGCGGCTGGGCTCGGAGAAGATTCGCGGTCACGGCATGCCCGAAGCGATCGAGGCGATTCTCACTCAGGGCAGCCGCGTCGAACCGAAAGTCGCTATCCTCAAACCGATTTCGGCCGCGATCAGCATCGGCACCGGCGGCCCGTTCGGCGCCGAGGGGCCGATCATCATGACCGGCGGGGCGCTCGGGTCGATCCTCGCCCAACACCTGCATCTGACCGCCGACGAGCGCAAGATCCTGCTGGTTTCCGGAGCCGCCGGCGGGATGGCGGCCACCTTCAATTCGCCGCTGGCGTCCATCCTGCTGGCGGTCGAGCTGCTGCTGTTCGAATGGCGGCCCCGCAGCCTGATCCCGGTGACCGCGGCGGTCGTCGTCGCGACCGTCGTGCGCCAATTCATTCTCGGCGGCGACCCGGTCTTCCCGGTCGACGTTGCGCACCTGAGCCGCGTCGACTGGAAGATCGACCTGCTCGCGCTCGTCATCGGGGCGTGCGGCGCGGTGGTCGCCATCGCCGCCACGCGTCTGGTGTATCTGGCCGAAGATGCCTTCTCGCGCCTGCCGATCCACTGGATGTGGTGGCCCGCGATCGGCGGCCTGGTGATCGGGGCGGGCGGGCTGATCGAGCCACGGGCGCTCGGCGTCGGCTACGACGTGATCGACGCGCTGCTCACCGGCCGCGCCACCCTGTCCCTGATTGTCGGCATTCTCATCGTGAAGACCGCCATCTGGTCACTGTCATTGGGATCGGGCACATCGGGCGGCGTACTCGCGCCGGTGTTCATGATCGGCGGTGCGCTCGGAGCCCTTGTGGGACAAGGCCTGCCGCAGGTGTTCCCGGGTTTCTGGGCGATCCTCGGGCTGGCGGCCGTGGTGGGCGGCGTCATGCGGTCGCCGCTGACCGGCATCGTGTTCACCCTCGAGCTCACCCACGCCTGGCCCGCGCTGCTCCCCTTGATCGTGGCCTCGACCACCGCCTACGCCGCGTCCGTGATGATGCTCGACCGATCCGTGCTGACCGAGAAGATCGCCCGGCGCGGGTTGCACCTGACCCGCGACTACACCACCGACCCGCTCGAAGCGTTCTTCGTGGCCGACGTCATGCATCGGGAGCCGGCGGACATCCCCACGGGCGGCGACGTCAGCACCCGCGACACCCTGCGGCATGCCGCGAACATCCTCGCCGAGTCCGGCGGCCGCGCGCTGCGCGTCCTGTCGCCGGAGGGCACCGAACAAGGCCACCTGCTGTTGCAGGATCTGCTTGTCGCCCGCCTGCACGACATCAACGAAGACACCCGGCGCACCCGGCACTTCATCGCGTTCGCCCGGAGGCGTGCACGACGGGTCGCCGACCCCGACTAGCTCAAAACAGCGTCGCCTGAACGGGTTCCGGTGGCGGCGCGACCGAGACCACTCGCGAGAACGGTCGGTGGTCGCCGGCCAGTCGATGCTTGGCGATCAGCGGGGCAGCCCGCTCCCGCAACATGTTTCGATAGCCCTGCGGCAGGTAGGCGCCGCGCCGGTACAGCTCGCGATAGCGGCCGACCAGCTCGGGATGCGAGCGTGCCAACCACGCCATGAACCAGCCCCGGGTCGAGCTGCGCAGGTGCAGGCCGAACACCGTGACGCTGCTGGCGCCGGCCGCCGCGATCTGACCGAGCAGCCCGTCGAGATGCTCGACGGAATCGGTGAGGTGCGGCAGCACCGGCGCGACCATCACGTGACAGTCCAGCCCGGCGGCACGGATCGCGCTGATCAGGCCCAACCGCGCCTGCGGTGTGGGCGTGCCGGGCTCGACGTCCTTGTGCAGCTCGGGATCGCCGACGGCCAGCGACACCGCGACCGAAACCGGAACCTGCGCCGCGGCTTGGGTGATCAACGGCAGGTCGCGGCGCAGCAGCGTGCCTTTGGTCAGGATCGACAGCGGCGTGCCCGATTCAGCCAGGGCGCCGATGATGCCGGGCATCAGCGCGTAGCGCCCCTCGGCGCGCTGGTACGGATCGGTGTTGGTGCCCAGGGCGACGGTCTCGCGCTGCCAGGACGGCCGCCGCAGCTCGCGACGCAGCACCTCGACGACGTTGGTTTTGACGACGACCTGAGTGTCAAAGTCGTTGCCGCAGTCCAGCTCCAGGTATTCGTGGGTGGGGCGGGCGAAGCAGTACCGGCAGGCGTGCGAGCAGCCGCGGTAGCCGTTGACGGTGTAGCGGAACGGCAGCGCGGCCGCGTTCGGCACCTTGTTCAGCGCGGACTTGCACACCACCTCGTGAAAGGTGATCCCATCGAACTGCGGCGAGCGCACGGTGCGCAGGAAGCCGATGCGCTGCAGCCCCGGCAGCGCCCCGTCCTCGACCGGTGTCCCATTGACCGCGACGGCCTGGTTTGCCCACCGCATGCGCCTATTCGAACATTAGTTCGATCGCGAGTCAAGTGGCGCCGAAGACGGTGGCTCCGTTCCCCTCGCGCGCCGCCGCGGCGCACAGCCGTCAGCCGGATTTGTAGGCGAGCACGATGCGCTCAGCGGCGCGGCAGGAGAGGCCGAACCGCGCTGTCACATCTTGAGGGCCGAGATCCTCGACGACTCGGAATCCGCCGGTCGACAACAGGTCCGCGGTCTCCTGCGGTGTTGTCAGCGTAATGAACGGCTCACCGAGCGCCGCGACGGTGCGCACCACCCGCTCAGCGGCGGCGCGGAGGTCAGCGTCCCTGGCGGATTCCGGAAGGTTATAGGTGATCGCGGCCGCGCATGGCGGGAGGCCAGCGAGCGTCTCGGTGATGGCGGCGGGCGTCAGGTATGGGAGGACCCCCACCCAATTGACGAAGATCGGCCGCGTGAGGTCAACGGAGGATGTCCGCAGGGCTTCTGCAACTCGTTGCTCCTCGAAGTCGACCCCCGTCATGGTGAGCGTCGCGGGCTCGGAACCGCCGAGTTTTTCCAGACGCTCACGCTTCCAACCTTGCGTGGACGGGTGGTCGAACTCATGAACCTCGATCGCTCCCGCCTGCCGCCAGGCGAAGGTGTCGAGGCCGGCCCCGAGAATCACGTACTGCTCGGCCTTGCTCGTGGTCAGCCAGTCCTCCGAGATCCGCGTTCGCGCGGCAATCCACGTAGCAGCGTCCGCCCAGCGCTCGCCGAACAGTTCGTGTGCCAACTCGAGATTCGTCTCTGCGTAGGGGCCAAGGAGCGGCCACGCCATCCAATCTTGAAGCAGTGCGCGTGACCCGTTCAGCAGCAGGTGCGCCGCCCTGCCTGTCGCGATCAGCATCGCGGTGCGGCTCGGCTCGTTTCGCATCCAAAAAGCGTACGGTCGTGGCGAGCCAGGGAAGACTTTTTCACCAAACAGTTTGTGCGACAATAGCGATCACGTCTTGGAACATAGGTCCGCTTCGAAACCGGCGTACGACAGCGCGTCGACGCCGCCGCGACCTCACGGGGGCGTCGGGCCGGGGTTAAGCTGCGGTTCGTACCGTCCCTACGCCGGCCGCGAGGAAAAAATGACTGAACGCATCGAGACTTCCCGCACCATCGCCGCGCCCGCACCGGCCATCTTCGCCGTGCTCTGCGACCCGCAGGGCCACGTGGCGATCGACTCGTCCGGGATGCTCCAAGACGCCGAGGGCGAGCGGGTGCGCGCCGCCGGCGACCAGTTCATCGTTCACATGGATCGCGAGTCATTGAACGATTTCCCCGAGTTGGGCAAATACGACGTCACCGTCCACATCAAGGAATTCGAGCAGGATCGGCTGATTTCCTGGACCGTTCTCGGCCAGATCCAGCCGCCGATCGGCCACGTCTACGGCTACACGCTCACGCCCGCCGAAGACGCCGCGGCCACCGTCGTCACCTCGTTCTACGACTGGTCGAACATCGACCCGAAGTGGCGGGAAGCCGGGATTTTTCCGATTTTGTCCGAGGGCGCATTGCGCGCCACTCTGGGAATTCTCGACCGGACGGTGCGCCGCGGTTATCCGGGCGGATAAACCCCACGAGCACCAGCGCCACACGCCGTGCTGCTCATCGATTTTCGGGTGAGCGGGTAATTGGGACCGCGGTTTCGCGCGACAATTGTTCGGGTATCACCTCGGGGCCCCTCACGAAAGGACCTGTCATGTTGCACTCGGTGATCTTGGCGAGTTCGGACCCCGTCGCGGCCGGCTTCATCCTCCGTGGCATCAAAGGAATTTTCGTCGCCATCGGCAGCATTATCGCCGCAATAGTCTGCGGAATCATCGCCATGATGAAGGGCCGAAATCCCCTGGGTTGGGGAATTCTCGGGCTGTTCTTTTCGATCCTGACGTTGATCGTCGTCATCATCATTCCCAGCAAAAAGTAGCGCTTAGAACGGCGGCGGCACTCCGTCGCCAACGGCGTGGTTCAGTTCGGAAGCCCAGGCGTAAGACGGCCTTTCGATCTGGCGCGCGAGTCGATTGTGGTGCCTTTCGGTGGCGATACGAGCGGCGCGGTTCTGCGCCCGGGTGCCGCGACGCTTGGGCATCATCGCCGCCCGGTCACCGCACGGCTCGCCGTTGGTGGCCCGCCGCAGAGGAGGCGTGCCGGTGGGCCGGGATCAGCGACTCCACGGTGCTGAACGCCTTCACCGAGGCGTTCTGGCGCTTGGTGATCGCGTCGTAGAGGGTCTTGGCCGAGGCGTCGGAGAACCGTGCAGGGGTTGAGCTGGGCGCCGGTGACCGTCTTGGTCTGAATCTCGCAGTCGGAGGTGACGCCGCGAAGATCACCGACATTGCCGCCAAGGGTCTGCATCAGCGAATCGCCGGCCTCGATGGCCGCTTCGGCGCGTTCTAGCGTTTCCTTTTCTTCCAGGAATTGCTGGGCATTGCTCTCGTAGCGGGCGTAGGCCTGCTTCTCGGTGAAGCCCTTGGTCTTCAGATCGGCAACCCGATTGCTGATCCAAATGCCCAGTTCTTCGTTCGCCTTCTTGCGGGCGTCGAGTTGTGCTTTATTCATTTGTTTTCTGTTGTCTTTCGATTGATAGTCGTTGTGGCCCAAAGGGACCGGGACTACCAGCGGACGCACTTTATGCGGGTCACCGAAGTGAGCGGCGGGTGCGTCGGGTGGTGGGCTTCGTCCGTATGCGGGTCAATCTCGGCGGGTGTAAGGCGGCCTCGATGAGCGGCGGGGCAAGCCGATGAAGTCGCTGACGCGTTAGCAACTTCGTAAGTCTGTATTTTCGGGGCTCAGATGGCCCCTGCGGCATTTCGGCCGGTGGCTGTTGTGGTTGTATGGGCCGGGAGAGCCGGGGGCGCTAGTTTCGCCCCCGGCTCTCACCTAGGCTGATTGCGCCATGCGGTAGGAGCCGACACAGCCGCCGCCCCCATCGAGCTCGCTGGCACGCCAGGAGTCGGGACCATGGGCGCTGTAGCGGCCTAGCCCGTTAATGGCGATGGACCTGCCACATATCGGGCACGGTTGATGGTCGCGCTTGGGTTGTTGCGAGTTGGCCTGCCGCCGTTGGGATTGCGCGTAAGGGTGGCATCGCACTTCGGGCGGGAAGCAGGTTGGTACCTGGTCAATGAATCTCCTTTAGCATCAACGCATTTGGCGCGTACATCGGGCGGACCGAAATCTTCTGAAAGCGCCTGCGCGACAGTGCATCCCGCGCTATAGTCATAGGTGTGAACACCACCGCCCCCGAGGTTATGATCCGGCCAGAAATGGCCTCTGACCTGCGGGTTTGGGGTTCTCCCGAAATCCCCTGTGCCGCAATACATGCCATTACAGCTACATAGCCCGAAGGGTCGCGGAAGTGTTGTGCGGCTGGGGATTCCGACCCGCCCCTTACCCTCAACTGGATATGGCATGAGCGGCGATTGTCGATCACAATGTAGCGATGTCCACTCCTCAAGTACTCGCAGTACTCGGAATCGTGTGTGTCCTGATAGGGACGATCTCCATGGGCCTAGCCGCTTTGAAAGCACCCGAGTGGTTGTCAGACCCGGGTGTTCAAGGGGCGCGGAGGGATGTCATCGAGGCCGTTCGATTCCATCGAGAGATGGGCTGGGACAACTTCCCACCTGAGGAGCAAAAAGAAGCCATGGATAGGGCTAGGAAAAAGTACCGAGGGGATATGGCTGCGCTAGATCAAGAGATTGCAATGGCCTGGCATAAGGAACGCAATGCGTCGATCACTTTTAATTGGTGGGGGCTTGGATTCGTTTTCTTCGGATCGGTTTTCCAAGGTATTGCCATCGTGTTGGGAACTGGATGAGCCAAAACAATTGCCTGGCCTGCAAGCCTTCGTTTCGCTCAGAAAGAGGCGATACCAGGAGATCAGTGCGACGCGATGGCCGCGCGGGCTTGGTCCTGGCAGCCGTTCACGTAGTCCGTTGGGGAGTCCACTCTGGGGATCTTCCCGGTACGTAGAGAATCCTGCAGCAGGTTCCTGCAGTACGTCTCTAAGGTGCCGTCGTCTTTCAACTGAATGTGGAACTGGTTGACCTGCTGGTCTATGGCTTGCTTGCCAAGAAGATAGGACGGGGACTCTCCGTCAGCGGTGGCGATAGGCGAAACCAGCACAGCAACGGCGCTCATCGCCGCTGCAAGAACCATCCGCGCATTGGTGCTCACGAAAGCCATCTTACGTCTCAATTGGCACAGCATTCAGCAAATGCCCTCGATCAGCTGTTTCGCCGCAGGTCAGTGCTGGACGGTGAAGCTGGTGGTCCAGGTCTTGGGGTCGTAGTAAGACCCGTCTTGCCAGGTGCTCACCCGCAAGTTGACTGTCTCGAGTCCAGTGGCCGGGTCATAGGACAGGCCGGTAACCGTCGGCCCATACACCGTCGGCAGTTTGTCCACCAAGGTCACTGGGGATGCGCCCATGAGGCCCTCGGGCGTGGCGGCGCTTATCGCGGTCACGGGTCCACGATCAGTGGCTCCCGTCAGCATGAATCCGCCGCCTTGCAGTGCGACCAGTTGGCTCTCGCGATTGCCGGGAAGGTTGACATCACCGACACGGTGCAAGCTGCTCAGCCAGCCGTTGGGGTTAGCTGGGTCAACGGGATCAGAAACCCACATGCCCCGAGTTGAATCAGCTTCCTGGCCACTGCCGTTGCCGATGATCACCATTCGGCCCGTGGCGGGGTCGAACGCGCCGCTGCCCTGATAGATCTGCGGTAGGTCACCGACCTTCACCGGATGATTGGGGTCGGTGTAGTCCCAAACGGAACCGTTGCTTACCCAAGGACTTTGGCCTTGGGGGCGGGGCGAGTCAGGGTCGGTGGGGTGACTGAAGAACGCGTACCGCTTGCCATTGGGTCCCAGCGCGGTGCCAGTCGGCAGCGGGCGGGTACCGGGTGGCCCCGGGGCAAGTTCTGATGCCGGGCTGCGGGGTTGATGTGTGGGTGTCCCGTCTGGGTTGAAGAGCCGAGGATCGCCGCCGAAGACAGGGCCTTTGCCGTCGGGGAACTGGTCTTGTAGGTCGTAGCGATCTTGCTCGTATTGCGGGGGGCCGGCGGGACCGTTGATCCTGGGGTCACTGGGCGGCGGGCCTTGCCCCTCACCGAAGCCAGCAGGCTTGAACTCGCCCACCAGGCGAGCGTCCTGGGGGCTGAGATTCCCGTTTGCCTGCGCTTGGCGCAGCGACCGCGTGTACGTGTCGCGAATGGAGTTCATCCGGGTGAGTGCATCTCGGGTGTCGTCGGCAGCGTCGGCCTTCGCGTCGGCGATCAGCGTCTGCAGCGCGTGGCGACTCTTCGCATCGAGGGCAGGATCCTGCAAATCCTTCTTCGCTGCCACGATGAGCTTGTCGAGCAGTTGCAATTGCTTGTCCAACGTGGCGATCTCGGCGCCACCCTCTTTTTGCGCGGCGGCAAGCATGCTGGCAATGTTCTCCAGATCACTGCCGATCTTGGGCAGCTGTTCGGTCTGTAGCCCAAGGGATTTCGTCAGCCGCTGCACCTCGGCCGAGCCGTTGATCGGGTGATCGCCGTTCTGGTGGTTCCATGCCATGTCGAAGCGCTTGCGGGCCTGCTCGAATTCTTCTTGCGCTGCTGTGGAGCAGCGGCCAGCGGCATGAAACGCCTCCGCCAGCTGAGAAATCTGAAACGGGCTACCAGCCTGCAGGCTCTGGTTGATGGCCCAAGGATCGCCGCCAGCTTGAGCGATTAAATCGCCAACGCGCAACTCGATCAGTTGCATCGCGCCGCCCGCGAACCCACTAAATGAGCATATGTGCGGGCGAGTTCGATCGCACTTCACCGCAGCAGTTAGACATGGCTCTCGGTGGATTCTGGGGCCTGATAGCGCTGAATGCGTGCCCGCGGTGGCTCGTCGCGGGCGAACTGACGAGGCGATCTAATTCGCTCTCGGACAGGATCAGCACGTGATGGAATTGTCCGCGGAGAACGATGCCCTTCTCGGTATCGGTGCGCTTCTGGGCGACTACCGGGACGCGGTAGCGGTCGGTGATGACGACCGAATCACCCATTGAAAAGCTCAACAATCAAATCCGGCGACAGCTTCACAAGGGTGTCGATTAGCATGACGCCCAGATCGCGGGCTGCCTTCAAATCCATGGGAATGATGAACTTCTCGTCGTTCTTCGGCTCGACCAGGATCGCCACGACGGGCTCGCCGCGGGACGGCTTAGGGTCGACCAAAACGTCGAAATTGGCGTAGACGTTTTTGTAGTCGCGGCTGCGAATGGTCTTGTTCACGTTCTTCTTTCGTTAGTGGATAACGCGTGGGCACTGCAGGCCGGGGCAGTTGTTGACCACGCGACCGGCGCTGTTGACGTAGGGGGTGGACTTCTGGTTCTTGCGCCGTTCACCCAGTGGGCGCTCTTTCATTCGTGCCGCCAGGCAGAGCAGCTCGTGCTTCAGCTCGGCATCCTTATCGCGGCGAAACCACGAATAGCCGGGGACGGGAGCGAGCGCCACAACCTCGTGCGGGATCGGCTCACCGCAACGGGAACACGATGTATACGGCACGCCGCAGGCATCAAACCGCTCAATCCTCGCGATTGCATCGGGGTCGGCATCGGCGACGTTAACATCCACACGCGGCCGGTGTTCCGTTTTGTTGGAGATCAAGGCGTACAGCCAGACCTTCGGCATGGGAACGTGCTCGCCGTCCGACGTAAATAGCTTTACGTACAGATTGCCGCAATCGTCGGCGGTGTCCTCGATGATGTTGTTGCGGCCATATCGGAAGCGGCCGTGCTCGATGCGCATTTCATAGCCGGGCCGCAGAAACGGCAGCACCACGTCATTCCAAAGTTTGAGTCCCAATTATTTCTTCTCTGTGTTCTTGTCTTGTTGTCGTCGGGCTTGCCGAAAGTTGTTGTGCCCGTAGGTGAGGTACCCGGCCAAGCAACCAACTTGGCGACCCACTCGCTAACCGCAGTGGATATCTGTTTTCGAGTGGGTTGGGTGAGGGGCATGGAGAAGGTGAGTAGTGACTAACCTTTTCCAATTCCTCCCACCAACCGAAGTCGGTACAGAAGGGGCTCACCTACAGGTGAGGGCCGGATCACCTCGCGCCGCTCGATGATCCTGCGAGGTACTTCGTACTTCTCTATATCTAAGACGTTACGGCATGTCCTCGAAAAACCCTGTCGCAAAAGTGTCGGATTCCAGAAGAAAGTCATTACATCCGCGAAATTACCTGGTGGGCAACGGCGATAGCTGCCGCCCCCTCCTGCGCCTTGTACACCGTGACAGCCGATAAGAAAACAACTCAGCGATCGCCACCAACTGCGCCGCCGCTGCCGGAATCTCCGCCCGGGTGGCCGCACCGATCCGCTTCAGCAGATCCGCGGACACCGGCGTCGTCGACGGATAGCAACGCTCGAACTCCGCATCGAACCGAGCCCGCACCCCTTCGAACATGTGTTAGATACACCAGGACCGGCTGACCCGACCTCAGCGGCCGACCCGCCCAAGCACCTCGGCGACAACGGAATCCAGCGCGACGGGGGCCTGCTCCCCGGTCCCGAGGTCCTTCACCCCTACGGTGCCGGCCTCGAGGTCGCGGTCGCCGAGGACCAGCGCGATCCGGGCCCCGGAGCGGTCGGCCGCGCGCATCGCGCCCTTGAGTCCGCGGTCGCCGTAGGCGATGTCGACGCGCACACCGCCGGCGCGCAGCTGCGCGGCCAGCACCGCCAGCCGCAGCTTGGCCTGCTCGCTCAGCGGCACGCCGAACACGTCGCAGCGCGAGGTCTCCCCCACGCTCTTGCCCTCGGCGCGCAGCGCCAACAACGTGCGGTCCACACCGAGCCCAAACCCGATGCCGGACAGGTCTTGTCCGCCGAGCTGGCGCATCAGCCCGTCGTAGCGGCCGCCGCCGCCGATGCCCGACTGCGCGCCCAGGCCGTCATGCACGAACTCGAACGTGGTCTTGGTGTAGTAGTCCAGCCCGCGCACCATGCGGGGGTTGATGACATAGGGCACCCCCAACGCATCCAGGTGCGCCAACACGGTGTCGAAGTGTTGCTTGGCGGCATCGGACAGGTGATCGAGCAACACCGGGGCGGCGGCCGTCATGGCGCGCACCTCGGGCCGCTTGTCGTCGAGCACCCGCAGCGGGTTGATCTGTGCCCGCCGTCGCGTCTCCTCGTCCAGGTCGAGCGCAAACAGGAAGTCCTGCAACAGTTCCCGATACTGCGGCCGGCAGCTGTCGTCACCCAGCGAGGTGATCTCCAGGCGGAACCCGTCCAGCCCGAGCGAGCGGAAGCCGGCGTCGGCGATCGCGATCACCTCGGCGTCCAGAGCCGGATCGTCGACGCCGATCGCCTCCACGCCCACCTGCTGCAGCTGGCGATAGCGGCCGGCCTGCGGACGTTCGTAGCGGAAAAACGGTCCCGCGTAACAGAGTTTGACCGGCAGCGCGCCGCGGTCCAGGCCGTGCTCGATGACCGCGCGCACCACGCCCGCGGTGCCCTCGGGCCGCAACGTCACCGAGCGATCGCCACGGTCGGCGAACGTGTACATCTCTTTGGAGACCACGTCGGTGGATTCGCCGACGCCGCGGGCGAACAGGGTGGTGTCTTCGAAGATGGGCAACTCGATATCGCCGTAGCCGGCCCTGCGGGCGGCGCCGAGCAGGCCGTCGCGCACCGCGACGAACTGCGCCGAATCCGGCGGGACGTAGTCGGGCACGCCCTTGGGCGCGGAAAACGACGAGAACTCGCTCACGGGCTACAGGCCTTCGAGGAACGGGTTGAGGCGCCGCTCGGCGCCGATGGTGGTGGAGTTGCCGTGCCCCGGCAGCACCACGGTCTGGTCGTCGAGCACCAGCAGTTTGTCGACGATGGAGGTCAGCAGGTCACGGCCGCTGCCGCCGAACAGGTCGGTGCGGCCCACCGCGCGTTCGAACAGCGTGTCACCGGTGAACACGTAGTCTTTTGCGTCCTTGTCGGACGCCACCCGGAACACCACCGACCCGCGGGTGTGCCCGGGCGTGTGGTCGACGTTGACGGTCACACTGCCCAGGTCCAGCTTGTCGCCGTCGCGGTCCAGCTCGACGACCTGCTTGGGCTCCCGCCAGAAGGCCCCCGCCACCATCTGGGCCAGGCGCGGGCCCAGGCCGTAGATCGGGTCGGTGAGCATGAACCTGTCCTCGGGGTGGATGTAGGTCGGGCAGCCATAGGTGTCGGACACCTTCTGCGCCGACCACATGTGGTCGATGTGCCCGTGGGTCAGCAGCACCGCGGCCGGCGTCAGCCGGTTCTTGTCCAGGATGTTTCGCAGCGGGCCCATCGCCCGCTGCCCCGGATCCACGATGACGGCGTCCGTTCCTGGCCGCTCGGCCAGCACATAGCAGTTGCACTGCAACATGCCGGCGGGAAATCCGGTGATCAACACGGTTCCCAGTTTCCCATGGGCCCCACTTGACACGAGTCGCGGCGCCCACATTAGCCTGAGCTGGCACCTCTCCCGGTTTAAGGGACTCCGATCCACATCATGGAGGCATAGCGGCCGTGCCGACCAACGAACAGCGACGTGCCAACGCCAAGCGCAAGCTCGAACGGCAACTGGAGCGGCGCGCGAAGCAAGCCAAGACGCGCCGGATCGTGCTGATCGCGGCCGGCTCGATCGTGGCCGTGGCCGTGGTCGCGGCGGTGGTGATCACGATCGTCAACACCAAGCACGACGACCACAAGAGCAACACCGCGGCGTCGACGACCACCAGCAGCAGCAGCGCGCCCGAAACGACGGCGCCCGGGCAGCCGGGCCAGACCGCGCCGCTGCCGCCGTTCAAGCCGTCGGCCGACGTGGGCGCCAACTGTCAGTACCCGGCCTCACCCGAGCCGGCGGCCAAGCAGGTCAAGCCGCCGCGGACCGGCAAGGTGCCCACCGATCCCGCCCAGGTGAGCGCCAGCATGGTGACCAACCAGGGCCACATCGGCCTGATGCTGGCGAACAACGAATCACCTTGCACCGTCAACAGTTTCGCGAGCCTGGCCGGGCAGAAATACTTCGACAACACCAAGTGCCATCGGCTGACCACCTCGCAGGGCCTGGGCGTCCTGCAGTGCGGCGACCCGAAGGGCGAGGGCACCGGCGGCCCGGGCTACCAATTCGCGAACGAATACCCGACCGACCAGTTCCCGCCGAACGACCCCAAGGCGCAGGAGCCCGTCGTCTATCCGCGCGGCACCCTGGCCATGGCGAACGCCGGGCCCGGCACCAACGGCAGCCAATTCTTCTTGGTGTACAAGGACTCCCAGCTGCCGCCGCAATACACCGTGTTCGGCACCATCCAGGCCGACGGGCTGGCCACCCTGGACAAGATCGCCAAGGCCGGTGTCGCCGGCGGCGGCGAGGACGGGGCGCCCACGACCGAGGTGACCATCACCTCGCTGCTGCTCGACTAGCGTCGATCGCAAGCGCGGCGCGTGCGCCGGGCGCGGCGGGTCGGCGCCATCAGGACCAGGCCGAATCGACGCGAAACTCCCTCTGATCGGCGGGATTCGCCCGGCGCACAGCGCCGAGAGCTTATGGTCGTTGGGTGAATCTGGATCCAGACTCATTCGGTCACTACCGGATATTGGATTTGTTGGGGCGCGGCGGGATGGGACGCGTATACCGTGCCTACGACACCACCACGGACCGGGTAGTCGCCCTGAAAGTGCTTCCGCCGCATCTGGCTGAGGATCAAGACTTTCAGCAGCGTTTCCGCCGGGAGGCCCGGATAGCGGCGGCGCTCAACGACCCGCACGTGGTGCCCATCCACGGGTTTGGCGAGCTCGACGGGCGGCTCTATGTCGACATGCGGCTCATCGAGGGCCGCCACTTGTCCCAGTACATCAACGAAAACGGCGACCGGCTCAGCCCCGAGCAAACGGTCGCGGTGATCGAGCAGGTTGCGGCGGCGCTGGACAGCGCCCGCCAGGCGGGGTTGATCCACCGCGACATCAAACCGATGAACATCTTGGTCACCACCGCACACAATTTCGTCTATCTGATCGACTTCGGTCTGGCCCGCACGGAGGCCGACACCCAGCTCACGCAGACCGGTGCCACGATGGGCACCGTCGCGTACATGGCGCCCGAGCGTTTCAAAGGCAAAACGGATCACCGTGCCGACGTCTACTCGCTGGCCTGCGTTCTGCACGAGTGCTTGACCGGCAAGCGCCCCTACGCTGGAGAGAGCCTCGAAGAACAGCTCAACGCACACCTGAACGCCCCGCCGCCGCGACCGTCCGCGACCGCACCCGGTGTCCCCCCGGGCTTCGACGCGGTTGTCGCTCGCGGCATGGCCAAGGACCCCGAACAGCGGTACCAGACGGCGATCGAGCTCGCCGAGGCCGCCAGAGCGGTGCTGGTCGGCGGTGGCGCCACGACGACGCCGGGACCTCCGACGCCCTCGGCTGCCCCGCCGGGCAGCAACGCCGATCCGCGGTTGCAGCCCGCCCGCCCAACACATTCGCGGCGTTTGCTGGTCGGCATCGTCGGGGCGTCGGCGCTGGCGCTGACCGCGGTGGCGGCCCTGGTCATCGCGCTGGTCACCCAGAGTCACGGTTCGGCCGACAGCGCGGCATCGTCCACCCAGACCCGGGCGCGGGCGCCCGGCAGGACCGGATCCAACCCCGGTTTCACTGCGTCGGCGATGGTGCCGCCGTTGCCGGCGTTCGCGCCGCCGGCCGACCTGGGGGCCAACTGCCAATACCGTTCGGTGCCGGACCCGGCCACCAAGCCGGTGAACCCACCACCGTCGGGCCGGGTGTCCACCACTCCCCCGCAGATCGGTGCGGTCATCTCCACCAACTTCGGCGACATCGCCATCCAGCTCGCCAATTCCGAGTCCCCGTGCACGGTGAACAGCTTCATCAGCCTGGCCAAGCAGCAATTCTTCGACAACACCCAATGCGCCCGGCTGATCAGCTCCCAAGACGGCGGATCGCTGCTCTGCGGCGGCCCCGAGGTGGACGGGTCAGGCGGTCCCGGTTACGAATTCGGTGACGAGTACCCCACGGACCAATACAAGCCCGACGATCCCGCGCTGCGCGCGACGGTGGTGTACCCGCGCGGCACCATCGTGATGGCCACCGAGGGACCCAACACCAACGGCAGCCAATTCGCCTTGATTTATCAGGATTCCGAGATGGAGCCGCAGAGCACGGTGCTGGGCACCATCGACCAGGCGGGGCTGGAGACCCTGGACAAGATCGCCCGGGCGGGCATCGCCGGCAATCGTCAGAGCGGCGCTCCGACCAACCCGGTCAAGATCACCTCGGTGCGACTGAGCTAGCGCGGGTTCACGCCGCGGACGTGACGCGGTAGACGTCGTAGACGCCTTCGACGTTGCGCACGACGTTGAGCAGGTGGCCGAGATGCTTGGGGTCGCCCATCTCAAAGGTGAAGCGGCTGATCGCAACTCGGTCCCCGGAGGTGGTGACCGACGCGGACAGGATGTTGACCTTCTCGTCGGCCAGCACCCGCGTGACGTCCGACAGCAGCCGGTGCCGGTCGAGCGCCTCGACCTGGATGGCCACCAAGAACACCGACGACGGTGACGGCGCCCAGTGCACTTCGATAATGCGCTCGGACTGCTGCTGCAGCGAGGCCGCATTGGTGCAGTCGGTGCGGTGCACGCTCACGCCACCGCCGCGGGTTACGAACCCCATGATCTGGTCGCCGGGCACCGGGGTGCAGCATTTCGCCAGCTTGGTCAGCACGCCGGGAGCGCCGGGGACCGAGACGCCGACGTCGTCGCTGCTGCGCGGGCGGCGCAACATGGTTGTCGGCGTGGACCGTTCGGCGAGGTCCTCCTCGGCCTGGTCGATGCCGCCGAGTTCGGCCAGCAGCCGCTGCACGACGTGCCGGGCCGACACATGCCCCTCACCGATCGCCGTGTACAGCGCGGACACGTCGGTGTAGTGCAGCTCCCGAGCGACCGCCGCCAGCGTCTCGCCGTTGACCAGGCGCTGCAACGGAAGTCCGCCGCGACGCACCTCGCGGGCCATGGCGTCCTTGCCGGATTCGAGCGCCTCCTCACGGCGCTCCTTGGCGAACCACTGCCGGATCTTGGCCTTGGCACGTGGCGAGACGACGAACTGCTGCCAGTCCCGCGACGGCCCGGCGTTTGCGGCCTTGGAGGTGAAAACCTCGACGACCTCGCCGTTTTCCAGCTTGCGCTCCAGCGCGACCAGCCGGCCGTTCACCCGGGCGCCGATGCAGCGGTGCCCGACCTCGGTGTGCACCGCATACGCGAAGTCCACCGGCGTCGAACCGTTGGGCAGCGTGATCACGTCGCCCTTGGGGGTGAACACGAAGATCTCTTG
Source organism: Mycobacterium sp. MUNTM1 (assembly GCF_054660795.1). NCBI lineage: Bacteria > Bacillati > Actinomycetota > Actinomycetes > Mycobacteriales > Mycobacteriaceae > Mycobacterium > Mycobacterium sp. MUNTM1. The sequence continues at coordinate 212,114 of NZ_BAAGDE010000001.1, read as the reverse complement.
TACCGCAAGGTCATAACGCAGGGACTCGAGGAACTCGCCCGGGTCCGCGGCCTCCCGCTGCCAGTCCAGCAACTGGCGCATCCACGCCATGTCGTCGATCTCGGCGGCGGCGTGCGGATGCGGAAGGCCGTTGCGCCCCTTGGCTTCCTTGTAGCGCCAGTGCGCGGCGATACCGTATTCGGCGGTGCGGTGCATGTCGCGGGTGCGGATCTGCACCTCCAGCGGCTTGCCCTCGGGCCCCACGACGGTGGTGTGCAGCGATTGGTAGACGCCGTACCGCGGCTGGGCGATGTAATCCTTGAACCGCCCCGCCATCGGCTGCCACAGCGAATGCACCACGCCGACAGCGGCATAGCAGTCGCGGATCTCGTCGCACAGGATGCGGATGCCGACCAGGTCGTGGATGTCGTCGAAGTCGCGGCCCTTGACGATCATCTTCTGGTAGATCGACCAGTAGTGCTTGGGGCGGCCCTCCACCGTCGCCTTGATCTTCGACGCGCCCAGGGTGCTGACGATCTCGGCGCGCACCTTGGCCAGGTAGGTGTCCCGCGACGGCGCGCGCCCGGCGACCAGCCGAACGATCTCCTCGTACTTCTTGGGATGCAGGATGGCGAACGACAGGTCCTCGAGTTCCCACTTGACACTGGCCATACCCAGCCGATGCGCAAGGGGCGCAATGACTTCCAGCGTCTCGCGGGCTTTGCGCGCCTGCTTCTCCGGCGGCAGGAACCGCATGGTGCGCATGTTGTGCAGCCGGTCGGCGACCTTGATCACCAGCACGCGCGGATCGCGCGCCATCGCGGTGATCATCTTGCGGATCGTCTCGCCCTCGGCGGCGCTGCCCAGCACCACCCGGTCCAGTTTGGTGACGCCGTCGACCAGATGGCCCACCTCTTCACCGAATTCCTCGCTCAGGGCGTCCAGGGTGTACCCGGTGTCCTCGACGGTGTCGTGCAGCAGCGCGGCCACCAAAGTCGTGGTGTCCATGCCCAATTCGGCCAGAATGGTCGCGACGGCCAGCGGGTGGGTGATGTAGGGGTCGCCGGAATGGCGTAGCTGGGTGGCGTGCCGCTGGTCGGCGACCTCGAAGGCGCGCTGCAGCAGCGACACATTCGCCTTGGGGTAGATCTCCCGGTGCACCGCCACCAGCGGTTCCAGCACCGGGTTGAGCGTGCTGCGCTGAGCCGTCATCCGGCGGGCCAGCCTGGCCCGGACCCGGCGCGACGCGCTGCTGGACGTTTTCAGGGACTCGGTCGGTGGCTCCGGGGCCTCCATCGGCTGCGTGATGGCCGGTGGCGCTGAGACTTTAGTGGGCGCGTCGAGCGCTTGCGCCGCGCTGTTTTCCTCCGCCACGTTGGTCACCTCCGAAATCGAGGATATCTCCAATGTAAGGGCACTACTCGCAAGTCAGGCTGTGCACCGCCAACGGCGCGACCGCTTCCCGGCCGCGCAGCACCCCGAGTTCGAACACCACCGCCGCCGCCAGCACGTTGGCCCCCGCGCGCTCGAGCAGCCGCACCGACGCGGCCAGGGTACCGCCGCTGGCGAGCACGTCGTCGATGATCGTGATGTTGCGCCCGCGCAGGTCCATCCCGTCGGCGGGGATTTCCAGCGTCGCGCTGCCGTATTCCAGCTCGTAACGCTCGGCGTGAACCGGGGGCGGCAACTTGCCGGCCTTGCGGATGGCCAGCACGCCGGTCTGCAGCCGGTCGGCGACGGCCGCGGCCAGCAAAAAGCCCCGGGCCTCGATGCCGGCCACCAGATCCGCACCGGACGCGATCTCGGCCAATGCGCCGGTGATCGCCGTCATCGCCGTCGCGTCCGCGAACACCGGGGTGAGGTCCTTGAACTGAATGCCGGGCTTGGGAAAGTCGGCCACCTTGCGCGTCAGCGAAGCGATCAGCTCGGCGACCGGCGCGCTCGTCATCGGCGGCTCACTGGATCAGCGCCCATCGATCCATGTTCCAGCCCGCGCCCCAGCGCGTCGGGTTCTTGCTGACCGCGTACATCTTCTTCGAAGTCAGCAGCGTGCGCTGCTGCCGATACAGCGGCAGGGTGGGCATGTCGCCCCACAGTACCGGGGCGGTTTCGGTCAGCAGCCGGACTCGTTCGGTGGCGTCGGCCGAGACCGCCAGCGCGCTGATCGCGTTGTCGACCTGCGGATTCGAGTACCCGGACAGGTTGTTGCCGTTGCCGGTGTGCAAGGCGTAGGCATCGAGCGCCGACGACCCCGTCGACCCGCTGCCGGTGGCGCCGCCGGTGCTGGCCAGCAATGCGTCGATCTTGCCGTCCCGCAGCGCCTGCGGGCCCGGCCCGTCCAGGATGACGCCGGTGACGGTGACACCCGCCGCGGCGCATGCCTTGGTGATGACGCCGACGTTGACCGCGAGTCGCGCGTTGGGCCCCTGGTAGCCGATCCGCACCGTCAGGGGCGCGCCGCCCAGCGCGTTGCGCGCCGCGACCGGATCGGCCTTGGCGAACGGCTCGGCCTCGGCGGCCCCGTCAGCGGCCGCCACGGCGTCATCGGTGGCCGGGTCCAGGCGCGAGTTGGCGATCGGCGTCCCCGCATCCTTGGCCAGCGAATCGCGGGGCGTGCACAGCGCGACCGCGCGCCGGGCCTTGGGTGCCGCCAGCGGGCCCTGCGGGGCGAAGATCAGCTGCTCGACGCCGTCCGACGGCCCGTCGGAGCGCTCGTAGTTGTCCGGCGTGGTCAGCGCGCCCGACGAGCCCGCGGCGACGTCGACCACGTCGACGCTGCGGCTGTTGACCCGGTCCTGGATGTCGGGCCCCTGCGACCACACGGTGACCCGCTTGGTGATGGCCTTGGGCCCCCACCACCGGTCGTTGGCGACGAGCACCACCGCGCCGCCGTCCAGCACGGATTCGATCTTGTAGGGCCCCGACGACGGGAAACGCTTGACGTCGACCCCGGGCTTGAGGTCCCAGATGGTGTTCCACAGCTTCGCGATCTGCTGCACCAGCGGCACGTTGTTGCTGAGCAGGGCCGCGGTCACGTCGACGTTGAGCTGGTCGGCGATGACGTGCGACGGCATCAGCGTGGTCGCGGTGAACAGCTGGGTGTAGTCGACGACGCCGCGGTCCGGGATGAAGGACACCCGGGCCTTCTTTTGCCCGGGCATGCATTCGACGTTGGCGATGTCGAGGTAGCCGGCCTGGGTGGCGGCATGGAAGTCGGGGAACTTGCCGGACTGGGCCGCCCAGGCGAGCACGATGTCGTCGCACGTCACCGGCTTGCCATCGGAGTAGACGGCGTTGTCGGCGATCTGGTAGTCCAGCACCAGCGGCGTGCCGCCGACCACCGACACAGTGCCGAAGTCGCGGTCGGCGACGGTTTGCCCGTCGGGGCCGTGATAGCTGAAGCCGGTGAGCGTGCGGGCGAACGCCTGCGCCCCGGCCGACGCGGCGCCGGCCACGGTGTTGGTGTTGTAGGTCGACAGGGGCCCGTCGACCACGTAGTCGATCTGGGAGGCGGCGCTGCCCGCGCAGGCGGTCAGCGTGGCAGCGGCCGCCAGCACCACCGCCAGTCCCGCGCCGATCCACCCCGCGAGGGCCCGACGGCCGATGAGCGCGCCACGATCGGCCCCAGTTCCCCGGTACCCGGTGGCCATGGGCCTACTTCCGGCCGACGTTCCGCTTGCCGGTGGGACGACGGGTCCCGGTCGGCCGCACGGGACGGGCGCCCGGCGCCGGCTTGCTCGGCGCCGGCTTGGACGGCTCGGCCGCCACTTCGTCCGCCTCCTCGGCGGCCTCGTCGTCGCCGGCGGGGGTGTCGGCAGCCCCCCGCCGGCCCGGGCGGGGCCCCCGCCACCTCGTGGCCGCGGGCGAACTGCTCGACGAGGACCCCGAGGCCGCGCTGCGGCACGCCCGGGCGGCGCGCGCCCGGTCCAGCCGGATCGCCACCATCCGGGAAGCGGTCGGCATCGCCGCCTACCACTGCGGCGACTGGGCGCAGGCGCTCGCGGAGTTGCGAGCGGCCCGCCGGATGGGCAGCAAGTCCTCGCTGCTGGCCTTGATCGCCGATTGCGAACGCGGGCTCGGCCGCCCGGAGCGGGCGATCGAACTCGCGCGCGGGCCGGAGGCCGCCGAGCTGTCCGGGGACGACGCCGACGAGCTGCGCATCGTCGCGGCCGGGGCGCGCGCGGATCTGGGACAGCTGGAACAGGCGCTCACCGTGTTGTCCACGCCGCAGCTGGATCCGTCCCGCACCGGCACGACGGCGGCGCGGTTGTTCTACGCCTACGCGGATACGCTGCTGGCGCTCGGCCGCGGGGACGAGGCGCTGCAGTGGTTCCTGCACTCCGCGGCCGCGGACGTCGACGGCGTCACCGATGCCGAAGACCGGGTCAGTGAACTCGGCTGATGACGAGTCCCGATCACACCAAAACCCTTGCGCAGCAATATGACTGCCTGCTGATCGACCTGGATGGCACGATGTTTCGCGGCCGCCGACCCACCGACGGCGCGGTGCAGGCGCTGGCCGAGGTGCGCAGCCGCGCGTACTTCGTCACCAACAACGCGTCGCGCAGCGCCGACGAGGTCGCCGCGCACCTGACCGACCTGGGTTTCACCGCCGTCGCCGACGACGTCGCCACCAGCGCGCAAAGCGCCGCGCGGCTGCTCGCCGACCAGTTGGCGCCGGGCTCGCCGGTGCTGATCGTGGGCACCAAGGCCCTGGCCGACGAGATCACGGCCGTCGGCCTGCGCGCGGTGCGCAGCTACGACGACGACCCGACCGCCGTCGTACAGGGTTTGTCCGAAACCATCGGGTGGCCGGAGTTGGCCGAGGCGGCGCTGGCCATCCGGGCCGGCGCGGTGTGGGTGGCGTCCAACGTCGACCTGACCCTGCCCACCGAGCGCGGGCTGCTGCCCGGCAACGGATCGTTCGTGGCCGCGCTGCGGGCGGCCACCGGCGGCGAGCCCCAGGTCGCCGGCAAGCCGGCGCCCGGACTGCTGCGGGATGCCGCCGCCCGCGGCGACTTTCACGCCCCGCTGGTGATCGGCGACCGGCTCGACACCGACATCGAGGGCGCCAACGCCGCCGGGCTGCCCAGCCTGATGGTGCTGACCGGGGTCAACTCCGCGCGGGACGCGGTGTACGCCAAGCCCGCCCAGCGCCCCACCTACATCGGCCACGACCTGCGCTCGCTGCACACCCGCGGCGAATCGCTCGCAGTCGGGCCGCAGCCGGGCTGGCGGGTCGAGGTCGCGGACACGACGATCACCGTCAGCGGTGACGGGTCGGACGGCGGGGACGGCCTGTCGATCGTCCGCGCGGTCGCCGCCGCGGTGTACGGCGCGGGCGAGCACGAGGTGCGCATCGAGGCCGCCGACGACCGGGCGCGCGCCGCGCTGCAACGCTGGTCTTTGGTGCGTACCGACTGACGGGTGACTAGCGTAGTAACGCGATGACTATCGATCCCGATGAGATTCGCGCTGAAATCGACGCCCTGCTCGCCCGGCTGCCCCAGCCCGGGGAGGGGGAGGACCCCGAGAAGGTGCCGTCGCTCGATGAGCTCGAAGAGATAGCACGCCGCCTGTCCGAGGCGCACGATGTGCTGCTGGCTGCGCTGGAGTCGGCGGAGAAGGGCTGAGTGCGCGGATGTCTCGACGCGCCCGCGTTGACGCCGAGTTGGTCCGGCGCGGCCTGGCCCGGTCCCGTCAGCAGGCCGCGGAGTTGATCGGAGCGGGCAAGGTGAGCATCGACGGGATGCCGGCGCGCAAGCCGGGCACCGCCGTCGCCGTCACCACGGCCCTGACCGTCGCCGAGGACGGCGAGCGTGGCTGGGTCTCGCGTGGTGCGCACAAGCTCATCGGGGCGCTGGACGCCTTCGACATCTCGGTCTCGGGCCGGCGCTGCCTGGACGCCGGCGCGTCGACGGGCGGCTTCACCGAAGTCCTGCTGGATCGCGGCGCCACCGAGGTGGTCGCCGTCGACGTCGGATACGGCCAGCTGGCGTGGTCGCTGCGCAGCGACGCGCGGGTGGTCGTCGTCGAGCGGACCAACGTTCGCGACCTGACCCCGGACGCGATCGGCGGACGCGCCGACCTCGTGGTCGCTGACCTGTCGTTCATTTCGCTGTCCACGGTGTTGCCGGCGCTGGCTGGATGTGCCGCACCCGACGCGGATATCGTTCCCATGGTGAAGCCGCAGTTTGAGGTGGGCAAGGGCCTGGTCGGTGCCGGGGGTGTGGTGCACGACCCCGGCCTGCGCGCCGACGCCGTGCTGGCGGTCGCCGGCCGCGCGGGTGAGCTGGGCTGGCACCCGGTCGGCGTCACCGCCAGCCCGCTGCCCGGCCCGTCGGGCAACGTCGAGTACTTCCTGCGGCTGCGCGCCCAGACCGATCGGCCGCTGGCCGGCGACGAGCTGGTGAGCGCGGTGCGGTGCGCGGTGGAAAGCGGGCCGCAATGAACGCACGCACCGTGTTGATGGTGGCCCACACTGGCCGAGACGAGGCCGCCGAGACCGCGCGGCGCGTGCAGAAAGTGCTGAGCGACAACGGAATCGAGCTTCGGGTGCTGTCCGCCGAGGCCGTCGACAAGGGGCCGATGCACTTGGCCCCCGACGACATGCGAGCCCTGGGTATCGAGATCGAGGTGGTCAACGCCGACCCACGGGCCGCCGAGGGCTGCGAACTGGTGCTGGCGCTGGGCGGTGACGGCACGTTCCTGCGGGCCGCCGAACTGGCCCGCAACGCCAACATCCCGGTGCTCGGTGTCAACCTGGGCCGCATCGGATTCATGGCCGAGGCCGAGGCCGAGGCCATCGACCGTCTACTGGAACATGTTGTCGCACAAGATTATCGGGTGGAGAACCGGTTGACGCTCGACGTGCTCGTGCGCCACGGCGGTGATGTCTCCGTGCACGGGTGGGCGCTCAACGAAGTCAGCCTGGAAAAGGGTCCCCGGCTGGGCGTGCTCGGGGTGGTCCTCGAGATCGACGGGCGCCCGGTGTCCGCATTCGGCTGCGACGGCGTGCTGGTGTCCACGCCCACCGGGTCCACCGCCTACGCATTCTCCGCCGGCGGCCCGGTGCTGTGGCCGGACCTCGAGGCAATCCTGGTGGTACCCAACAACGCTCACGCGCTGTTCGGCCGCCCCATGGTCACCAGCCCGGACGCCACCATCGCGATCGAGATCGAGGCCGACGGGTATGACGCCCTGGTGTTCTGCGACGGCCGGCGCGAAATGTTGATCCCGGCGGGCAGCCGGCTGGAGGTAAAGCGTTGCGACACACCGGTGAAATGGGCCCGGCTGGACAGCGCCCCGTTCACCGACCGGCTGGTGCGCAAGTTCCGGTTGCCGGTCACCGGGTGGCGCGGGAACTGACGACTCCAACGCAGGTGCTGACTGAATGCTGACCGAAATCCGCATCGAGTCACTCGGTGCCATCAGCGCCGCGGTCGGGGAGTTCGGCCGCGGCCTGACCGTGCTGACCGGCGAGACCGGTACCGGCAAGACGATGGTGGTGACCGGATTGCACCTGCTGGGCGGTGCGCGCGCGGACGCCACTCGGGTGCGGTCCGGAGCCGAACGGGCGATCGTCGAAGGCCGGTTCACCACAACCGATCTCGACGAATCGGCGATCGTGAAGCTGGATGAGATGCTGGACGCGTCGGGCGCCGAACGCGACGAGGACGGCAGCGTGATCGCGCTGCGTTCGGTCAGCCGTGACGGGCCGTCGCGCGCCTATCTCGGCGGTCGCAGCGTGCCGGCCAAGTCGCTGGGCGACTTCACCGCCGGGCTGCTGACCCTGCACGGGCAGAACGACCAGCTGCGGCTCATGCGGCCCGAGGAGCAGTGCGGCGCGCTGGACCGGTTCGCGAAGGCCGGCCCCGCGCTGGAGCGCTATTGCAAACTGCGCGACGCCTGGCTGTCGGCGCGGCGCGACCTGCTCGACCGCCGCAACCGGATGCGCGAGCTGGCGCTCGAAGCCGACCGGCTGAACTTCGCCCTCAACGAAATCGACGCCGTGGACCCGCAACCCGGCGAGGACGACGCCCTGGTCGCCGAGATCCTACGGCTGTCCGAACTGGACACCCTGCGCGAGGCCGCGGCCGGGGCCCGCGCGGCGCTGTCCTCGGATGAGGCGGACGGCTCCGGCTTCAGCGCGACCGACAGCCTGGGAAAGGCAAGGGCCGCACTGGAATCGACGGACGACGCGAAGCTGGTAGCGCTGGCCGGCCAGCTCGACGAGGTGCTGACGGTGGTCGTCGATGCGGCCGCAGAGCTGGCCGGTTTCCTGGAGGAGCTGCCGGTCGATGCCAGCGCGCTGGAATCCAGGCTGGCCCGGCAGGCCGAATTGCGCACGCTGACGCGCAAGTACGCCGCGGACATCGACGGTGTGCTCGCCTGGGCCGCCGAGTCGCGGGAACGGCTGAACCAGCTCGACGTCTCCGAGGAGGGCCTGGCCGCGCTGGCGGCGCGGGTCGACGAGCTGGCGCGTGAATTGGCGCAGGCCGCGGTCGATCTCAGCAACATCCGGCGCAAGGCCGCCAAACGACTCGCCAAGGAGGTCACCGCCGAGCTGTCCGGGCTGGCGATGGCCGACGCGCAGTTCAGCATCGACGTCTCCCTCGATACCGCGTCGGGCGCGGACGACGCGGCCACCCTCATGCTGCCATCGGGTGAGCTCGCCCGCGCCGGTGCGGACGGCATCGACCAGGTGGAGTTCGGCTTCGCCGCGCACCGCGGGATGGACCAGCTGCCGCTGGCCAAGAGCGCCTCCGGTGGCGAGCTGTCCCGGGTGATGCTGGCGCTGGAAGTGGTGCTGGCCGCTTCGCGCAAAGAGACAGTGGGCACCACCATGGTGTTCGACGAGGTCGACGCCGGGGTGGGCGGCCGGGCGGCGGTGCAGATCGGCCGGCGGCTGGCGCGGTTGGCGCGCACTCACCAGGTCATCGTGGTGACGCATTTGCCGCAGGTCGCGGCGTACGCCGACGTGCACCTGGTGGTGCACGGCGCGGGACCGAAGGGGACCAGCGTGGTGCGGCGGGTCGCCGACGACGAGCGGGTGGCCGAGCTGGCCCGGATGCTGGCCGGGCTGGGTGAATCCGACAGCGGCCGCGCGCACGCCCGTGAACTGCTGGATGCGGCGCAGAAGGATGAGATCTAGCGGAGGCTTCGCGGAGAGCATGCGTGTTTGCACGCCGACACGCCGCGAGGACCCTACAACTGCGCACCCTCACGCGACCGAGCCGTTAGCAGCTTGTGACTAATGGGACTCTAGATAACTTATGAGGCTAATGTTACGGCGCGCCTCCCGTCCTCGCCGCAGCTTCGCGGACAGAATCGCCCCCATGAAGATGTCAGGCCTGCTTTCCCGAAACCCCGCCCGGCCCGGCCTCGTCGGCACCGCCCGCGTTGACCGGAACATCGACCGCCTGCTGCGCCGGGTCTGCCCCGGCGACATCGTGGTGCTCGACGTCCTGGATCTGGACCGCATCACGGCGGACGCGCTGGTGGAGGCCGACATCGCCGCGGTGGTCAACGCCTCTCCGTCGGTGTCGGGCCGCTACCCGAACATGGGCCCGGAGGTGCTGGTCAACAACGGGGTGACCCTGATCGACGAGGCCGGACCCGACATCTTCAAGAAGGTCAAGGACGGCGCCAAGATCCGCCTGCACGAGGGCGGGGTGTACGCCGGCGACCGCAGGCTGGTCCGCGGGACCGAGCGCACCGACCACGACATCGCCGACCTGATGCGCGAGGCCAAGAGCGGGCTGTCGGCGCATCTGGAGGCCTTCGCCGGCAACACGATCGAGTTCATCAAGAGCGAGAGCCCGCTGCTGATCGACGGCATCGGCATTCCCGACGTCGACGTCGACCTGCGCCGCCGGCACGTGGTGATCGTCGCCGACGAGCCCAGCGCCGCCGAGGATCTGCGCTCGCTCAAGCCGTTCATCAAGGAATATCAGCCGGCGCTGATCGGCGTCGGCACCGGTGCGGACGTCCTGCGCAAGGCGGGCTACCGCCCCCAGGTCATCGTCGGCGACCCCGACCAGATCAGCACTGACGCGCTCAAGTGCGGTGCCCAGGTGGTATTGCCCGCCGACGCCGACGGCCACGCGCCCGGACTCGAGCGCATCCAGGACCTCGGCGTCGGGGCGATGACGTTCCCCGCCGCGGGCTCGGCGATCGACCTGGCCCTGCTGCTGGCCGACCACCACGGCGCCGCGCTGCTGGTGACGGCCGGCCACACCGCCAACATCGAGACGTTCTTCGACCGCACCCGCGCGCACAGCAACCCGTCGACCTTTTTGACCCGGCTGCGGGTGGGGGAGAAGGTGGTGGACGCCAAGGCCGTGGCCACCCTGTACCGCAACCACATTTCGGCGGGCGCCATCGCGCTGCTGGCGATGACCATGCTGATCGCGGTCATCGTCGCGCTGTGGGTGTCGCGCACCGACGCCGCGGTGCTGCACTGGGTCACCGACTACTGGAACCACTTCTGCCTGACGGTGCAGAAGTGGGTCACCTAGATGATCTCGTTGCGTCAACATGCCCTGTCGCTGGCCGCCGTCTTCCTGGCGCTGGCCGTGGGGGTCGTGCTGGGCTCCGGCTTCTTGTCGGACACCCTGTTGTCCAGCCTGCGCGACGAGAAGCGTGACCTGAACACCCAGATCAGCGGGCTCAATGACCAGAAGAACGTGCTGAACGAAAAGCTCAGCGCGGCAAACAATTTCGACACCCAACTGGCCGGCCGGATGGTGCACGACGCGCTGGGCGGCAAGACGGTGGTGGTGTTCCGCACCCCGGATGCCACCGACGACGACGTGGCCGCGGTGAGCAAGTTCATCGGTCAGGCCGGCGGGACGGTGACCGGGACGGTGTCGCTGACGAGCGAGTTCGTCGAGGCCAACTCGGCGGAGAAGCTGCAGACCGTGGTGAATTCCTCGGTGCTGCCCGCGGGTCAGCAGCTGAGCACCAAGCTCGTCGACCAGGGTTCGCAGGCGGGTGACCTGATGGGCATCGCCCTGCTGGCCAACGCCAACCCGGCGGTGCCGGCGGTGGACGACGCCGCGCGCAACACCGTACTGGCGGCGCTGCGCGACACGGGCTTCATCACCTATCAGGCGACCGATCACATGGGCGCGGCCAACGCCGCGCTCGTCGTCACGGGCGGCTCGCTGCCCCAGGACGCCGGCAACAAGGGCGTCAGCGTGGCGCGGTTCTCGGCCGCGCTGGCCCCGCACGGCTCGGGCACCCTGCTCGCCGGGCGCGACGGTTCGGCGACCGGAGGCGCCGCCGTGGCGGTGGCCCGTGCCGACGCCGGAATGAACTCCGCGATCAGCACGGTCGACGACGTCGACGCCGCGGCGGGCCGGATCACCGCGGTCCTGGGCCTGCACGACCTGCTGGGCGGCGGGCACGCCGGGCAGTACGGAACCGGTCACGGGGCGACGTCAATCACGGTGCCCCAGTAGCGGGCGTGTTAGCCGCGACACAGCGCGGTGGATGTTAGGGTGGGTTTCCGTGGGTCGGCAGGCCCATCTAGTTATTCGCTAGAACAATTTTCACGCCCTGCCCGTCTTCACGGAGGTCGCCTGTGCGAAAGCACCCGCAATCCGCCACCAAGCACCTCTTCGTCAGCGGGGGCGTCGCTTCTTCGTTGGGCAAGGGGCTGACCGCCAGCAGCCTTGGTCAGCTACTGACGGCCCGCGGGTTGTACGTGACGATGCAAAAGCTCGATCCGTACCTCAATGTCGATCCGGGCACCATGAACCCGTTCCAGCACGGCGAGGTCTTCGTCACCGAGGACGGCGCCGAAACCGACCTCGACGTCGGCCATTACGAACGGTTCCTGGACCGCGACCTGTCCGGCTCGGCGAATGTCACTACGGGGCAGGTCTATTCGACGGTCATCGCCAAGGAGCGGCGCGGCGAATACCTCGGCGACACGGTCCAGGTGATTCCGCACATCACCGACGAGATCAAAGCCCGCATCATGTCGATGGCCCAGCCCGACGCCCAGGGCAATCGGCCTGACGTGGTCATCACCGAGATCGGCGGCACCGTCGGCGACATCGAGTCCCAGCCCTTCCTGGAGGCCGCGCGGCAGGTTCGCCATGACGTCGGCCGGGAGAACGTCTTCTTCCTGCACGTCTCGTTGGTGCCCTACCTGGCCCCGTCGGGCGAGCTCAAGACCAAACCCACCCAGCACTCGGTGGCCGCGCTGCGCAGCATCGGTATCACCCCGGACGCGTTGATCCTGCGTTGCGACCGTCCCGTCCCCGAGGCGTTGAAGAACAAGATCGCGCTGATGTGTGACGTCGACATCGACGGCGTCATCTCCACGCCCGATGCGCCGTCGATCTACGACATTCCGAAGGTACTGCACCGCGAGGAACTCGACGCCTACGTGGTGCGACGGCTGAGCCTGCCGTTCCGGGACGTCGACTGGACCGAGTGGGACGACCTGCTGCGCAGGGTGCACGAGCCGCACGAAACGGTGCGAATCGCCTTGGTGGGCAAGTACGTTGACCTGTCCGACGCTTACCTCTCGGTGACCGAGGCGCTGCGCGCCGGCGGGTTCAAGCACCACGCCAAGGTGGAGCTGGTGTGGGTGCCCTCTGACGACTGCGAGAGCCCGGCCGATGCCGCGTCCGCGCTGGGCGACGTGCACGGCGTGCTGATCCCCGGCGGCTTCGGCATCCGCGGCATCGAAGGCAAGATCGGCGCCATCCAGTACGCCCGCACCCGGGGGCTGCCGGTGTTCGGCCTATGCCTCGGCCTGCAATGCATCGTGATCGAGGCGGCCCGCTCCGCCGGTCTGACCCAGGCCAACTCCGCCGAATTTGACCCCGAGACACCCGATCCCGTCATCTCCACGATGGCCGACCAGGTCGACATCGTCGCCGGCGAAGCCGACCTGGGCGGCACCATGCGGCTGGGCGCCTACCCCGCGGTGCTGGAGCCGGAATCGATTGTGGCCCAAGCCTATGGCGCGACCGAGGTGTCGGAGCGCCACCGGCACCGCTACGAGGTCAACAACGCCTACCGCGACAAGATCGCGGAGAGCGGGCTGAGGTTCTCCGGGACGTCTCCGGACGGCCACCTGGTGGAGTTCGTCGAATACCCACCGGACGTGCACCCGTTCATCGTCGGCACCCAGGCTCACCCCGAGCTGAAGAGCCGGCCCACCCGGCCGCACCCGTTGTTCGTCGCATTCGTCGGCGCGGCCATCGACTACAAGGCGGGCGAGCTGCTGCCGGTGGAAATCCCGGAGCAGTCCTCGAATGGCATCCAGCACCGGGACAGCGCTGCGCGGCCTATACCTGAGCCCGCGACCCGTGGCTGACCACGTCTTCGAGACGGCGTCATCCGAAACGCTGTACACCGGAAAGATTTTCGCGCTGCGCAGCGACCGGGTGCGGATGCCGGGCGGCAAGGTCGTCACCCGGGAGATCGTCGAACATTTCGGCGCGGTCGCCGTGGTCGCGATGGACGACGACGGCAACATCCCGATGGTCTACCAATACCGGCACGCGTTCGGCCGGCGGCTGTGGGAGCTGCCCGCCGGGCTGCTCGATGTCCACGGCGAGGCCGCCCATCTCACCGCGGCTCGCGAGCTGATGGAAGAGGCGGGGCTCAAGGCCGAGACCTGGGCGGTGCTGGTCGATCTGAACTCCACGCCGGGCTTCAGCGACGAGTCGGTGCGCGTGTATCTGGCCACCGGTCTTACTCGGGTCGACCGGCCCGAGGCGCACGACGAAGAAGCCGACATGACCTTGGAGTGGTATCCACTGGCCGACGCCGCCCGCAAGGTGCTCGGCGGGGAAATCGTCAATGCCATTGCCGTGGCGGGGATTTTGGCCGCCCACGCCGTGACGACAGGGTTCGTCCAACCGCGCCCGGTGGACAGCCCGTGGCAGGACAAGCCGACGGCGTTCGCCGCGCGAAAGGCCGCGCAATGACAACGGTGGCGCTGGACACGCAGTTGCAGGGCTACCTTGACCATCTCACGATCGAGCGCGGCGTCGCCGCGAACACCTTGAGCTCGTACAGCCGCGACCTACGCCGCTATACAAAACACTTGTCGGACCGCGGAATTCACGACCTGGCCAAGGTGGGCGAGAACGACGTTAGCGAGTTTCTGGTGGCGCTGCGCCGCGGCGATCCCGACACCGGGGTCGCCGCGCTGTCCGCGGTATCGGCGGCGCGGGCGCTGATCGCGGTACGCGGCCTGCATCGGTTCGCCGCCGCCGAAGGGCTGGCCGAACTCGACGTGGCGCGCGCGGTCCGCCCGCCGACGCCGGGCCGCCGGCTACCCAAAAGCCTGACCATCGACCAGGTGCTGGCGCTGCTGGAGGGCGCCGGCGGCGAGAGCCCGGCCGACGGGCCGCTGACGCTGCGCAACCGGGCGCTGCTGGAGCTCCTGTACTCCACCGGCGCCCGGATCTCCGAAGCCGTCGGCCTCGACGTCGACGACGTCGACACGCACGCTCGGTCGGTGTTGTTGCGCGGCAAGGGCGGCAAGCAGCGGCTGGTGCCGATCGGGCGTCCGGCCGTGGCCGCGCTGGATTCCTATCTGGTGCGCGGCCGTTCGGAGCTGGCCCGCCGCGGGCGCGGGACGCCGGGCATCTTCCTCAATGTGCGCGGCGGGCGGCTGTCGCGGCAGAGCGCGTGGCAGGTCCTGCAGGACGCGGCCGAGCGGGCCGGGATCACCTCGGGGGTGTCGCCGCACATGCTGCGGCATTCCTTCGCCACCCACTTGTTGGAGGGCGGTGCCGACGTGCGGGTCGTGCAGGAGCTACTCGGGCACGCCTCGGTGACAACGACGCAGATCTACACCATGGTCACCGTGCACGCGCTGCGCGAAGTGTGGGCCGAGGCCCACCCGCGGGCGCAGTAACGCTCTCAGTCGCCGAGGTAGTCGGACTCCAGCACCAGGTCGGACAGCATCGTCTGGTATTCCAGGTGCGCCTTGTGCTCGACGGTGCGAAACCGCTTGCCCTGCTGGCGGTGCATGTACTCGCGGTACTTCGGCGCGCCCGGCACCCGGACGTTGTCGGCGACCACGATCGAACCCGGATGCAACCAGCCGCGCTCCATGATGCTCGTCAGGTCGTCGAGGTAGGCGTCCTTGTCGTGGTCGAGGAACACGAAATCGAGTGTGCCCTCGGCGAATCCGTGCTCGTTGGCCAGTGCGTCCAGGGTGCGGCCGCCGTCGCCGACGGTGCCGACCACGCACGTCACCCGGTCGCCGACGCCGGCGTGCGCCCAGATCTGGCGGGCGTTGGCGGCGTTGGCCTCGGCGAGTTCGACCGAGAACACCTTGGCCCGCGGGGCGGCCCGGGCGATGCGCAGGGCACCGTAGCCGCAGTAGGTGCCCAGTTCGAGCGCCAGCGTCGGGTCGGCCCGCCGCACGGCGGCGTCCAGCAGCTGCCCCTTCTCGTCACCGACGTTGATCAGCAGTGATTTCTCGTAGGCGAACGTGTCGATGGTGGCCAGCACGTCGTCGATGTCGCCGGCCCGCGCGTTCTGCAGCACGTACTCGACGGCGGCCGCTTCGCGCCCGTCACCGATCTGGCCCGTGGTGGTGATGTTCTGAGCGCCGGCGGCCATGCGCCAGACCGACCAACGCAACAGCGGGATCCGTCGCTTGAGGTTCATAGACGCCACGATAGGCCGGAGGCGATGCCGGCCGGCCCCGTGCGAGGCTCCCACGCCCGGAAATTGGTGCTGTTGTGACTGAAGTGAATAGGCTGTCGGGATGTGCGTTCTACCACCGATTTTTCCCCATATTGGCTGGTTAATTGCCTGCGGGTCGCCGAGTTTCGCGCGATGAACCCGTTAGACTTTCCGACGATGTTCACCTCCCGAACACCCCCGCCATGACTGAGCAGCCGGACAACGGCGTCGAGCTCGGTCTGACCGGGCGGCCGCCGCGGGCGATCCCGGAGCCACAGCCGCGCACCTCGCACGGCCCGGCCAAGGTCGTCGCCATGTGCAACCAGAAGGGCGGCGTCGGGAAGACCACGTCGACCATCAACCTGGGTGCCGCGCTCGCCGAATACGGCCGCCGTGTGCTGCTGGTGGACATGGACCCGCAGGGCGCGCTGTCGGCCGGCCTCGGTGTTCCGCACTACGAGCTGGAAAAGACCATCCACAACGTCCTGGTCGAGCCGCGGGTGTCCATCGACGACGTGCTGCTGCAGACCCGCGTCAAGCACATGGACCTGGTGCCCAGCAACATCGACCTGTCGGCCGCCGAGATCCAGCTGGTCAACGAGGTGGGCCGCGAACAGACCCTGGGCCGCGCGCTGCACCCGGTGCTGGACCGCTACGACTACGTGCTGATCGACTGCCAGCCGTCGCTGGGGCTGCTCACCGTCAACGGCCTGGCCTGCGCCGACGGCGTGGTCATCCCCACCGAGTGCGAGTACTTCTCGCTGCGCGGGCTGGCGCTGCTGACCGACACCGTCGACAAGGTGCGCGACCGGCTGAACCCGAAGCTCGAGATCAGCGGCATCCTGCTGACCCGCTACGACCCGCGCACGGTCAACTCGCGCGAGGTGATGGCCCGGGTGGTGGAGCGCTTCGGGGACCTGGTGTTCGACACCGTGATCACCCGGACCGTTCGGTTCCCGGAGACCAGCGTCGCCGGCGAACCCATCACCACGTGGGCCCCGCGATCCACCGGGGCCATTGCCTATCGCGCGCTGGCCCGCGAGTTCATCGACCGATTCGGCGCGTGAACGCGACCGAAACCGGTGAGGCGCCACTGCAGAACGGCTACGGAGCTGGCTTCCAAGTCCGCCTGACCAATTTCGAGGGCCCGTTCGACCTGCTGCTGCAGCTGATCTTCGCGCATCGCCTCGACGTGACCGAGGTGGCGCTGCACCAGGTCACCGACGACTTCATCGCCTACACCCGCGAAATCGGTCCGCAGCTGGAGCTGGAGGAGACCACGGCGTTCCTGGTGGTCGCCGCGACCCTGCTGGACCTGAAGGCGGCCCGACTGCTGCCCGCCGGACAGGTGGACGACGACGAAGACCTGGCGCTGCTGGAGGTGCGCGACCTGCTGTTCGCCCGGCTGCTGCAGTACCGCGCGTTCAAGCACGTCGCCGAGATGTTCGCCGAACTCGAGGCCACGGCCCTGCGCAGCTACCCGCGCTCGGTGTCGCTGGAGGACCGGTTCACCGAGCTGCTGCCCGAGGTGATGATCGGCGTCGACGCCGAACGGTTCGCCCAGATCGCCGCGATCGCGTTCAGCCCGCGACCCGTCCCGACCGTGTCCGTCGCGCACCTGCACCAGGTCCAGGTCTCGGTCCCCGAGCAGGCCAAGAAGCTGCTGGCCATCCTGGAAGCGCGGGGCAGCGGGGCGTGGGCGACGTTCTCCGAGCTGGTCGCCGACTGTGAGGCGTCGATGGAGGTGGTCGGTCGCTTCCTGGCGCTGCTCGAACTGTATCGGTCCCGGGCGGTAGCATTCGACCAGTCAGAGCCGCTTGGCGTGCTCCAAATCTCGTGGACCGGGGAACGTCCGGCCACTGAAGCCTTGGTAGAAGTACGGGACGAATGACTGAAGAACTGCCCGAGATCGACCTGGATTCAGGCATCCCGGACATCGCCGAGGCCGCGCCCATGGAGTCCGAGGAACTCGGCTCCGTGCTCGAGGCGCTGCTGCTGGTGGTGGACACCCCGGTGACCGCGGAGGCGCTGGCGTCGGCCACCCAGCAACCGGTGTACCGGATCGCCACCAAGTTGCAGGAGATGGCCGAGCAGCTCACCGAGCGCGACAGCGGCATCGACCTGCGGCAAACCAGCGAGGGCTGGCGGATGTACACCCGCGCCCGGTTCGCGCCCTATGTCGAGAAGCTGCTGCTGGACGGCGCGCGGTCCAAGCTGACCCGGGCCGCGCTGGAGACGCTGGCCGTGGTCGCCTACCGACAGCCCGTGACGCGCGCGCGGGTGAGCGCGGTGCGCGGCGTCAACGTCGACGCCGTGATGCGTACGCTGCTGGCGCGCGGCCTGATCACCGAGGCCGGGGTGGACGACGACACCGGCGCGGTGACGTTCGCGACCACCGACCTGTTCCTGGAGCGGCTGGGGCTGACCTCGCTGGCCGACCTTCCGGACATCGCGCCGCTGCTTCCCGACGTCGACACGATCGAGGACCTCAGCGAATCCCTGGACAGCGAGCCACGTTTCATCAAATTGTCCGGCGGTCAGTCGTCCGACCAGGCGCTGACGTTCGACGTGGACCAGGATTGATGGACGAAGCCCAGGGGATCCGGCTGCAAAAAGTGTTGTCCCAGGCCGGGATTGCGTCGCGGCGGGCCGCCGAGAAGTTGATCATCGACGGCCGCGTCGAGGTGGACGGGCATGTTGTGACCGAACTGGGCACCCGCGTCGACCCCGGCTCCGCGGTGATCCGCGTCGACGGGGCACGCGTGGTGCTCGACGACTCGCAGGTGTATCTGGCCCTGAACAAGCCGCGCGGTGTGCACTCGACCATGTCCGACGACCGCGGCCGGCCCTGCATCGGCGATCTGGTCGAGCGCAAGGTTCGCGGCAACAAGAACCTGTTTCACGTCGGGCGGTTGGACGCCGACACCGAAGGGCTGATTCTGCTGACCAATGACGGCGAGCTCGCACACCGGTTGATGCACCCATCCCACGAGGTGCCCAAGACGTACCTGGCGACGGTGACGGGGTCGGTGCCGCGTGGGCTCGGCAAGAAGCTGCGCGCCGGGATCGAATTGGACGACGGGCCGGCCCGAGTCGACGAGTTCGCGGTGGTGGACGCCATTCCGGGCAAGACGCTGGTGCGGGTGACGCTGCACGAGGGGCGCAATCGCATCGTGCGCCGACTGCTTGCGGCCGCGGGATTCCCGGTGGAGTCGTTGGTGCGCACCGACATCGGGCCGGTCTCGCTGGGCAAGCAGCGGCCGGGGACCTTCCGGGCGCTGGCCCATCACGAGATCGGCCAGCTGTACCAAGCGGTGGGCCTGTGAGCGGAACGAGCGGAACTCGCGCAGCGAGTGACGGGAGTGGAGCGAACCATCAGGCTGTGAGTGACGTGGTGGTGGCCATCGACGGCCCGGCGGGCACCGGAAAGTCCTCGGTATCAAAGGGATTGGCGCAGGCGCTCGGCGCGCGCTACCTGGACACCGGCGGGATGTACCGGATGGTGACGCTGGCTGTGCTGCGTGCCGATATCGACCCGGCCGACGCCGACGCCGTCGCGCACACGGCGGAAACGGTGCAGATGTCGATCGACTATCACCCCGACGGCGACCGTTATTTCCTTTGCGGAGAGGACGTCTCGACGGAGATCCGCGGCGACCGGGTGACCGGCTCGGTGTCGGCGGTCTCCTCGGTTCCCGCCGTGCGCACCCGGCTCGTCGACCTGCAGCGCGAAATGGCCGGCGGCCCGGGCAGTGTAGTCGTCGAAGGCCGCGACATCGGCACCGTGGTACTGCCCGACGCGCCCGTGAAGATCTTCCTGACCGCGTCGGCCGAGACCCGGGCGCGGCGGCGCAACGACCAGAACGTGGCGGCCGGGCTGCCCGACGACTACGAGGCGGTGCTGGCCGACGTCCGCCGCCGCGACCATCTGGACTCCACCCGGGCGGTGTCGCCGCTGCGGGCGGCCCCGGACGCGGTGGTCGTCGACACCAGCGAGATGACCGAGGCCCAGGTGATCTCGTACCTGCGGGACCTGGTCAAGCAGCGAAGCGGAGCGGTGCGGTGAGTCAAGACGGCACGTGGAGCGACGAAAGCGACTGGGGCTCCTTCGAATTCGGCCCAGACGAACAGGAGGGGGCCGGCCCGGCGCCCGTGGTGGCGGTGGTCGGCCGGCCCAACGTCGGCAAGTCGACGCTGGTGAACCGGATCCTGGGCCGACGAGAAGCGGTGGTGCAGGACATCCCCGGCGTCACCCGCGACCGGGTGTCCTACGACGCGCTGTGGACCGGCCGCCGGTTCGTCGTGCAGGACACCGGGGGATGGGAACCCGACGCCAAGGGGCTGCAGCAGCTGGTCGCCGACCAGGCCTCGGTGGCCATGCGCACCGCCGACGCGGTGATCCTGGTGGTCGACGCCGTCGTCGGGGCCACCACGGCCGACGAGGCCGCCGCCCGGATCCTGCTGCGATCGGGCAAGCCGGTTTTCTTGGCGGCCAACAAGGTTGACAGCGACAAGGCCGAGGCTGACGCCGCGATGCTGTGGTCGCTGGGGCTCGGTGAGCCGTACGCGATCAGCGCAATGCACGGGCGCGGCGTGGCGGACCTGCTCGACGCGGTGCTGGCCGCGCTGCCCGAGGTCTCCGAGGTGGCGCCCACGTCCGGTGGCCCGCGGCGGGTGGCGCTGGTCGGCAAGCCCAATGTGGGCAAGAGCTCGCTGCTGAACAAGCTCGCCGGCGACCAGCGCTCGGTGGTGCACGATGTCGCCGGGACGACGGTGGACCCGGTGGACTCGCTGATCGAGCTGGGCGACAAGGTGTGGCGGTTCGTCGACACCGCGGGACTGCGGCGCAAGGTCGGCCAGGCCAGCGGGCACGAGTTCTACGCCTCGGTGCGCACGCACTCGGCCATCGACGCGGCCGAGGTAGTGATCGTGCTGATCGACGGGTCGGATCCGCTCACCGAACAGGACCAGCGGGTGCTGTCGATGGTCATCGAGGCCGGCCGCGCCCTGGTGCTGGCGTTCAACAAGTGGGACCTGGTCGACGAAGACCGCCGCGAGCTGCTGGAGCGCGAGATCGACCGCGAACTGGTGCAGCTGCGGTGGGCGCCGCGCGTGAACATCTCCGCCAAGACCGGGCGGGCGCTGCAGAAGCTGGTGCCCGCGATGGAGACGGCGCTGGCGTCGTGGGACGCGCGGATCCCGACCGGCCCGCTGAATTCGTGGCTCAAAGAGGTGGTGGCCGCCACGCCGCCGCCCGTGCGTGGGGGCAAGCAGCCGCGCATCCTGTTCGCCACCCAGGCCACCGCCCGGCCCCCGACGTTCGTGTTGTTCACCACCGGTTTTCTGGAGGCCGGGTATCGGCGCTTCCTGGAGCGACGGCTGCGCGAGACGTTCGGCTTCGAGGGCTCGCCGATCCGGATCAACGTGCGGGTGCGCGAAAAGCGCGGAGCCAGGCGGCGCTGAGCTGGTGGGGTTTTCGGTCTGGCGGTCTCGCCGGACCGATAGGTGCTTCCCAAATCCGCTAGCGTCGGCGCTACCGCGTTTGCGATTCACATCATGGTCGCCCCTCGCCCGCCACGCGGAGGTCGCCTGGCGAGTCGATCGCGCGTTTACGGTAGGCTTTCGACCTGCTGCCGGTGCACGCATCGGCGCGCGGGCTGTGGCGCAGTTTGGTAGCGCACTTGACTGGGGGTCAAGTGGTCGCAGGTTCAAATCCTGTCAGCCCGACCAGAGTTCTTGCAGGTAGACGACGCGCTGGCGGCCCCCGGCCGCCGCTTAGTCCGTACCGGCCGGGGGTATGTACAGCAACCGGTACAGCAACCCGCTCAGATTCCGAGAACACCGCTGAGCCCTTCCACCGCAGCTCGCGCAGCGTCGTCGCTTGTGTGGCCGTACACGTCACCGGTGATCGCGATTGACGAATGGCCGAGCAGATCGGCCACCGCCTTGATGTGCACGCCGGACTCCAACCACGCGACGGCCGCCGAGTGCCGCAACGTGTGCACCCCGACGCCCTCGACGCCGGCCGCTTTCGCGGCGACCTCAACGACGCGCAGAAAGCTACGAGGGTCCACGGGGCCGCCGAACTCAGTCGTGAACACCAGTCCCGAGTCCCGCCATTGATTGCCCGCGCGCAGTCTCTCGGCGGCCTGGGCCGCTTTGTGCTTGCGCAGCATCGCGACGACAGCGGGGGACAGCGGCACCGTGCGGCGGGCTCGGTCGGTCTTCGGCTCTGAGATGACTAGGCGGTCGCCTATGCGGCCGATCGTGCGGCGCACCTTCAACCAGCCTTCGTCGAGGTTCAACACGTCGCTGTCCCAGCGCAACGCGAGGCATTCGCCCTTGCGTAGTCCCGTCGACGCGATGAGCACCAGCGCAGGGTGGTAGCGCGATGTCTCAGCGGCCCGCAAGACCGCAGCCACGTCGGCCGCGTGTAGATGCTTGGCTTCACTGCGTTCGACGCCGGGCCGCTTCACCAGCGCCGCCGGGTTGCGGGCCAGTAGGCCGTCCCTGACAGCGCCGTCGAGAGCCGCGCGGAGCACGGTGTAGGTCTGGCGGATGGTCGAGTCGGACAGCGCCCTCACCGCTTCGGGTTCTGAACCGTCTTCTGCGTCGTGGGCACGCCTGCCCGGCTTGGTCTTGGCTCTCATCGTGAGGATGAGAGCCTCGACGTCAGACGGTTTGAGCCGGTCGAGCCGGATAGCGCCGAACGGCGCCGGCTCAAGATGGCTACGGCATAGCCGCGCGTACAGCTCGCGCGTGCTCTCTTTGCGGTCCGATGCGGCGAGCGTCGTTACTCGCCACTGCGCCAGCCACTCGCCTACAGTGCGGGTCGCATCGCGCACCGGCGCACCCGCCTCAAGCCGCTCACGGGCCGCTTTCAGCTTGTCGCGGACCTCTTGCCGGGTTCGGCCGTACACCGTGTGCCGTTTTGTCTTGCCGTCGGCGGCGTCGATGTAGCTCAGCGCGCCCTCGTACCGAACGACTTTGCCGTCACGGACCCGCTTGTAGATCGAACCTTCACCGTTCGCGTTCTTTGCCATCGGAAAATCACGCCTTCCGTTTACCGGGCGTCGTCGGAGGCAGTAGGCCCGCTTCACGGGCTTGCTGGACGTATCGCGCGGCGGTTCTGTGTTCCTTACCGAAGGCGAGTCGCACGGCTTCCGTGGGCCGATCATTGATGTGCTCGCGGTAAATCTCGGCCACCTTTTGCAGGTGTTCGGGGGACATGCGCGGCCGACCGGACCGCGCACGCCGCACATTCGCCATCGCCACACGACGGTCCGACGCTTTCTTCCGCACTCGTTTCGGCCGACCCGATTCGTCAAGCTCCACGGCCACCACTGAGCACGCGGCGACGATCTGCTCCAACCAATAGTCGAGGGGGAGGTCGAGGTCTTTCTTGCGCACGTCCGGTCCGTCGGGACGCGCTTGCAACGTCACGACGGTGTAGACCGGAATCCCTTGTCGCACTTCGATAGTCATTGTGAGATGGGGTTGATTGGGCATAGGCGAGTGCACCACTATCCGCCGGGGAATCCAGCGATCGCCGACTTCAACCCAGTCGCCGGCGCTATCGGCCTCGTACGTCGCAGTGCCGAAGTCGCCGAGGTTCACAATCGCCATTGCACCCCTACCTAGCCAAAAAGTTCCTCGTCACTGTCGAGGACATACTGGCATAGCTCCGTCCAGGCTGTCAATAACCGCTGAAACACAAGCGGATACAGCGAAACGACTGCGGAGGCTTGGAAATGGGTGAGATAACGCGGCGTTTGGTGCCAATACCGGACGCCAGAACAGACCTCGGAAACATCGGTCACACCACGCTCTACGAGCTGGTTAAGCGGAGCAAACTCGAAAAGGTCAACATCGGTAGACGGTCGTTCATCACGGCCAAAAGCCTTGATTCCTACATAGATTCGTTGACCGCAGACGGTGAACTTGAAGGCAACGCGGCCGAGGGGGAGCAGACAGAAGAACTCTCTGGCGCGGCGTTGCTGCACGCGTGCGGTTCTGATGACTGAACAGCACGGGCCGCCGAAAGAAGTCGAGGGCCGAACCCCGCACCACCGAGATCGACCCTCAACCAGCAGATACGACACCGCCGCTAACCGCACTGCACAGTCTAATGCTAAGAGCACGCAAACCCGATGGGCGCCGTGCACATGCGACTCGCCGCGAGATATCCACTCGCAATTGGAGCTCCGGCGCCAAGCGGCCAACCGCTCCGTGCCACTCGACTGCGGGTGCCGTGATTCGTGGCTGTGCCGGTGCACCGAACCGCCGCTGTCCGACCCCCAGCTCGACTCCTGGCGTGACGCCGCCGAGCACATCCTTGCTTCCGGTCTAATGCCGGCAGTTCCGATCGAAGTTCGCCGTGCCCTGTGGCGCCGGCCGGCCGACCGGCGACTCGCTGAACTGCTCCATCTGGGATGCGGTGAGGCAATCACATGACCGCCAACGGCCACCATCCCGACGATACCGGGTCACCTGAACCGACTGAGTCGCACAACGGTCACACGACCGCCGCGCATCTGCGCTACCCGACCTTGGATTGGGGGCGTGCTTTCGACCGGCTTCCCGAGGATGTCGACTGGCTTGTGCCTGACTTTCTCGTACGTGGATCGCTGTACTCCCTGGTGTCGCCAGCGAAAGCGGGCAAATCGCTACTAATGCTCGACACCGCCGCCGCGCTGGCCGCCGGACGGCCAGCACTCGGTCACCCGGCGCAAGAGCCGATTCACGTGCTGTACATCGACCACGAGAATTCACGTGACGACCTGACCGAACGACTCAGCGATATGGGTTACGGCCCAGAGCATCTCGCAAACCTCCACTACCTGTCCTTTCCGACGATGCCGCCGCTTGACCGCGCCGCCGGCGGCCAGGACCTCGCCGACGTCGCCGAACACTATGGCGCCGAGCTCGTCATCATTGACACGATTGCGCGTGTAGTCGCCGGCGAAGAGAACTCAGCCGACACATATCGCGACTTCTATCGCCACACGCTGCTTCCCTTAAAAGCGGCCCGCCGTGCCGTGGTTCGCCTGGATC
Source organism: Mycobacterium sp. MUNTM1 (assembly GCF_054660795.1). NCBI lineage: Bacteria > Bacillati > Actinomycetota > Actinomycetes > Mycobacteriales > Mycobacteriaceae > Mycobacterium > Mycobacterium sp. MUNTM1. The sequence goes on along the minus strand of NZ_BAAGDE010000001.1, from coordinate 187,409 downwards.
ACCGAGGGCACGGCAGGGACGGGGCGCGCGGGTCATCAGCCAAGAACGACGACGTCGATGTGGTTTGGCAGCTATCGCAATCGCCAGGCCCGAACGGCGAAGCCTATGTCTCGTTGAAGTTGGAGCGCCAGCGCGGTAACGCGCATCCCGACCTGATTCGTATCTTGCGAGATATCAACCCTCGGTTGCGACATGAAGCCAAGCCGGCGCAGCGAACCCTCGACGAAGAAGAACGAATACGGAACTGCGTCGACGCCATGAAGCGCATCGGGCTACCGCTCGACATGGGCGCCCGAAAAGCACGAACCGCGCTGCGGGACAGCGGCTATAAGGTCCGCAACGAGGTCGTGGCCGCTGCGGTGAAGGCCCGAAAGGCGATGTGTCCCCAGCCTTCGGCAAACGGCGGGGACACGTTGGAGATAGCGATATGACTGTGTCCCAAAGGGGTAAGGGACACACCCGACCAGCGGTTTCGCGGAAAGCTCAGCGGCGGGATACATCGACTGCACCCAGGCGTCATAACTGCGCAGATTGGAACGTTGGCAGGTCAGCGCGTGTCCCTTGCCGCGTTGGGACACACGGGGACACCCCCCGCCCCGACTGCCGCTCAACGTATCCCGGGGAGGGGGTCTTATAAAGACCCCTCCCGGGACGTGGCCAGGCAGGCGCAATCACACGACCCAGACGAGTGCCCCCACGAACAGGTCATCCCCTTGTCCCGGAAAGGAAACAACCCGTGAGCTACTACCGCCCTGATGGCCCCCACGCGACTCGATGGGAAACGCGCTCTGTAACTGCGCTGCCCACCGAGTGGACCAACGTCTTCTACAGCACTCACGAACGCGACGCCGGCCGCGATCCGTGGGATTTCGAACGGTGCCCCGCGATTCTGCTCGCGGAAAAGGTCGCTGATGTCGAAGCTAATCGTCACACCGCGATCTCTGGAACGCTCTATGACGACGCCGAACGGCCGATCATCCGCGAGACGGAAGTCCGATTCGCGACCGTGGGCGAGTTCGGTGACCTTGAACCTCTCGGGCTACTCCGCTATGAAGGCCCCTACCTGTGCACTGTTCCGGGCGGCAAACCTGACCAGGCCACGCGCGAAAAACTGCTACAGGTCGCTGTCGAAGACGGACTTATCAGCGCGCCGACCGAAGGCGTGTCGCAGTGACCGACCCCTCGAATGCAACGCCAAGGACGCCGGTCCAATGAGAGGTAAGCGGCCGGAAGGCGCGCTCATAAGCGGCTGGCCTGAACTTGTCGGTGCGATCCTGCGCGGTGTCCCATCGTTGCCGGGCGCGTTATGCCGCCAGCGTCCCGAGCTGTTCGACAGCGACGACGGCGAAACCGCAAGCCGCGCGGTCGCGATCTGCCGCCGTTGCCCGGCCTTGCAGCCATGCGGTGCTTGGGCCGGCGCGCTGCGGCACAACGAGGCGCGCGGCGTGCTGGCCGGCGAGCGACGCGAATGGGTGTCGCATCCCAGCACGATACGAAAGTGCGGCGAGTGACGTGTTTATCGACGACCCCGATGAACTGCGTTGGCTGTACTACTGCGTCGGCGCCGCTGTACGAGAGCGCGAGTTACGGCAGCGTCAGGTAACCCCGTGTCTACAAAGACTTTTCGCCCGCGCCGAGACAGCCATGTCCGACTCAGGACATGAATCCGGTTGCGAGGCGGAACAATCAGAACCAGATGTACCGATCACCGCGCGTGAGGCGGCGGACATCCTGGGGCTTTCCAAGCGCCAATGCCAACGCCTCGCCGCCGATCTTGACGGCCAGCTCGTCGGCGGCCGCTGGCAGTTCAGCAGAGCAGCCGTCGTCGAATACCAGAAGGGACGTGCGCATGGGGCAGCTTGACCCGTCCGTGGAACAGCAGCTCGCCAACCTGTCCGACGCGGAATGGTCTGCCTTGAGCGCCCGCGTCCGTGCACCCGACGGCCTTGAAGGACTGCGAGCCGCAGCGTCGCAACACCTTTCCGGCCCCCAACTCGACAGCTTCGTTCAGTGCGCCGACGTTTCGAAGTTCGCCAACGAGAACGGCGAAATCGACGCCGAAAAAGTCGGCCGCCACCTGACTGCGCTATACGGCGCGCCACCGGCATCGGCCGTCCAGAGTTCAGAGTGGGGCCGTCGCGATGGCGCCAGCGGCCGCGAAGCGGCGGCCGAGCGCCACGGCGTCAAAGCCGAATCTGAACCCGACGCGGTGATGCCCGCCGGCGGGCCAGGCGCCGCCGGCCGAGCGGCCGCCGCGATACGGCACGGTCAGCAAGCCGGCGGTGCCGGCGCTGCGGGTCGCGCCGCCGCCCAAGAGCGCCACCAACCCCTGTAGGAAAGGACGACTAATGCCGAATGCCGCTGGCCTCGCGGCCGTCGCACGGACAAACGAATACCTTCGCCGCGCACTTGAAGAATTCCCCGACTACGCCACGGCCGTCGAGCTTCGCGCCAAGGTCATACAGGCGCAGCGTGAATTGCGTGGCGTCAGCACAGTTCCCAGCCCGACCAACGTCGACGGCCTCGACGAGTTCTTAGCAGCGATCGAGCGGCGCACGGTCGACCAACTCGTTTTCAAGGCCAAGCACGGCGCGCTCGTGTCGTTGCGGGGCGAAATCGACAACCAGCTTCCCAGCATCCTCACGGTGCACTGCGATGCCATCCTCGGCTCGCTGGCCGCCGATTTCTCGACGCTGATGGCCGACGTCACCAGCGTCGCAACACAACTCAACGGTGCCCGCAACGCCAGCGAAGCCATCGCCCACGGGGCCGAAGACACCTGGCGCCGACTCCCCGCACTTCGCGACCAGTACGACCAGCTCCGCGCCGCCCAACAGTCAGTCGTTCTCACCGCATTCGAGCCGCACGTATTGGCAACGGCCAAGTCGGACTACATCGAAGACGAGTTGGCATCCGACTTGCACCTAGCCAACCTTGACGAAATCTTGCCGGGCTGGCGACGCCCCGACAATCGCGCGGCCACGAGCTTCGGCGAGCTGGGCGACCGCCGGCCCTGGCCCATCGACGACCCGCTCGCGCAACTCGTCTGGCTGGTTACGAGCGACGCCGAGCCGTGGCTACCGACCACCAAAGACCTGCGCGCGTTGCGCGCCAAGCGTCAAGCACGAACCGCAAAGGCCGGCCCAAAACCGCAACCTGTGCGCGAACAGCCCCGCCTACTCAACAAGCCAATCGCATCACACGAACGGATCGCGCCGACTTGGCAGGCAGTCTCGACGCGCCAGCCAATCGACATCGACGACTGACTCAACCGTCAAGCACGAACGAAAGGAACAACAATGGCCGATACATTCGATAACTGGACAACCGACCCGGCCAGCGTCTCACCGCTAGCCGCCGCGATCTGTGAAGGATGGCCGCGCGCAACCGCTTCCGGCGCCGCGATACAACCCGGCACGCCCAGCGAGCGGTCGATGCGCGCCATTGTCGATGCTGTCGAAACCCTCAACGGCCGCGTCGCCGCGCTCGAAGCCGGCTGAATGGACTTGGCGGCGGCCGGCGTGAACCTCCGGCAGCGAGTCAACGGAGCAAGGACGGCCATGACGGCGAATGCATGTCATATCGGGCCTGAGTCGTACCTGCGCCGCGCCGCCGCCAACACCCCACCTCGGAGACCGCCATGCCCCGAGCACCACGCCGATGCCCAGGCGACAACGGCAACTGCACCAAACTCATTCGCAACCGCAGATACTGCGACGACCACACGGTTGCATGGGCTGGTGAACGAACCGCATCGAGCCGCGTTACCAGCGAACGCAAGTGGAAAGACGAAGTGCGGCCGGCCATCCTGCAACGCGACGGCTACCAGTGCCAGATTCGCTACGTCGGCATCTGCACCGGATACGCGACCGTCGTCGACAAGCTCGCGCCGGCCGCCCGCCGGCCCGACCTCGCGTTCGACCCCGCCAACCATCAGGCCGCGTGCTGGGAATGCAACGACACCAAGGCACGCACAGCCGACCGTGGGCTTCCCGAACCACCACGAGCCGCGTAACCGAACGTCCTTGATGACTTCCCCATGCCAGCGCCGGCGGCCGGCGACCGGTGACCGTCGCGAGAGGGTGGCTCAGCGCCGGCGACCGACCCACGGCGCCGGCGACCCCCAACGGTCCACCCTCCCGGCGTACCTACTGAGACCGCCGGGGGGTTCTGAGAAATTAGTTGCCCGTAGGCATAAACGCACCGTTTCAACTGCCCTGAAAGGAACCCGTGTCGTGGCTAGATCGGCTGAGGCGCGAAAGTTGTTGGCGCAACTGGACTCATACCTCGCATCCGCGTCGCGCCGCCACGGCCGCAAGGTCGAATTCACCCCGTCAGAAGCGGCCCGGGTGACGATGATTTGCGACGAAATTGACAGGAAAGCGGGCCTGAAACGGCTTTACAGCCGGGCGGATACTGTCAAGGAGAAGATCAAGCTGGCGACGGAGGTCCGTCTACTCGAAGCGTCGATCGACCGGATGCTCCGGCATGTGAAGGTGGATATGCCGGCCGAGCCGAGTGCCCGGACTCGCAAGGCGCAGCACGCCGCGAATACTCGGTGGGGCGTGAGTTCCTGATGCCGCCCTGGTTCAGCGACGACGCGGTTACCCGGGACACGGCCGGCATTTATCGCGCGTTGCTTGAGCGTGAGCGTGAAGCGTGCGCGCGGATTGACCCTCGGACGCTTCCGCGATTGAACGCGGGGTCAGCCGCACCGAAGACTGTCGTCGAGTCCGGTGCGCGGTCAGGCGCATTGCTAGCCGCGCTTGAGGCTGGCGAACCTGTGCGGTTGGAGGGCCGGAATTTGCGGCGCTGGGTTGATCTGCGCCGCGATCAGGCGTTCGATTCGTTTGAAGTGCGGCCGGATGACACGGTGATGCCGTTAGGGCGGCTCGAAGCGTGAGCGCGCCTGCGCGGCAACCAACGTCCGTGACCGGCTGGCGCTTCTGGGTGGTGCGGCCCGGGCAAGACTTGTTGCTCTCGCCGTACGGCGCACCGCCCGTCGAGGGTATCAATGTGTTGAGGCGAGCGAGATTGCCTTACGGATGGTCACTCGTGAGGACTACGGGCAGACTTGCTTTCGGCGCGGATGGTCGCGACGTGCTCGACGAATCCCGGCCATCGGTCGCCGTCGCCGAACTGTTTCTGCGGTGTCTTCGCGGAGCGTACTGCCGAGCGTGCCCGCGCCCGGGCGCAGCGACACCAGCGCAGCGTGGGCGCCAACCTGATGCGGGCGTGGCGGCGTGGCGTCGCAATTCCGCCGGTATCGCTGGGAACACCGCGCGGCGTGGAGTCACCACGGCGGCACCTGGGGCCTGCCCGGCGGCGCCCGCGACAGCCACGAGACGCCCGAGCAGACCGCGCTCCGCGAAGCCCGCGAAGAAACCGGCCTGGCCGCCGATCAACTCGGTGTACGCGCCACTGTGGTCACGGCGCGGGCCGCCGGCGGTGGGTGGACGTACACGACGGTCGTCGCCGACGCCGACCACTTGCTTTCTGTCCGAATGGCTGTCGAAAGTCGCGAGCTGCGGTGAGTTGACGAGGTTGACGTCGCGGCCCTGCCACTGCATCCAGGATTCGCGGCCAGTTGGCCGGCGCTGCGCACCCTGCGATTTACCTAGCCCCGGCTATTCCAGAACCACGAGACCTTCGAAGCCGAGTTCTTCGATGGCACGAACTACTTGGCTGCCGGGAATGCCCCGATAGAACGGCGGCGAGTCGGCACCCGCGGAGTCCGACTCCGTATTGCCTTGTCCGCGAGCCGACTTGGGCCCGCTGCCTGGTCCGATGTCACGGGCGCTCGCGCTGGTTAGTCCGTAGCGCGCGTTTTCGACGACCAGACCAATTACTCGCCCATCGTTTGCGACGATCGGGCCGCCGCTGTTGCCGGGACGTGCAATCGCCGACGTCAGAAACGTTGGTTGCCGGGGGTAGCCGCCGACACCGGCGGCCTCGGTTGCAGGATTCACGATCTGTCCGCGTTCGACGGTGATGGGTCGCTCCGTGAGCCCGGGCACGTAGGGGTACCCGAATACGCAGACGTCGTCGTACCACTTCGGTTCGCGGAAAGCCATGCCCGGCACCGCCGGCAAGTGCTCGTTTTCCCCGAACTGCACCTCCATGACTGCCACGTCGATGTCACGGTGCGCGATGATCCGAGCTGGACGAGATGCCGGCTCAGCGTTGGGCGGCTTGTAGGACGGATGGACCTCGATCGCCTCGTCGAAAACGGTGGGACCGGGCAAGCCCGCGTCGAACGCGCTGGGACCGACCAAGCCTTCGATGACGTGGCGGTTCGTGACCATGTGCGTGCGATCCAGTACTAGCGCGGTGCCCACCGGTTTGCCTTCGCCGCCGCTGATGAGAAACGTTGCCGCCTTATAGGACTCAATGACCAGCTCGATGCCGAGAACTTCGGACAGCCACAGGTGACCGTCCGTCTGCGCGGATCGCACGCCTTGCGAGACGTAAAGCTGGCCGAACATCGGAACGCCCATCATCACGGGATTTGCCCACCAGCCGGCGCGCAACAGCAGGCCGGTACGTTCCATCTCGTTCAAGATCCGAATCATGCCGGCCGTCTCGCCGGTCGGCACGCCGCGCTTTTGGAGGTAGAGCGAGAAGTAGGCCAGCGGCCACGCGTTAGTTTTCCCGGCGTCGGCCGGTTGATCGATGAGTTTCGCAGTCTCGGCGTCATGGATGAGCCCGAAGAACCGGTGGGCCAGTGTTGCCACAGTGATGCGCCACGCAAGGCTGCCGGGTTCGAGGTCCGGCGTCGCCGGCGGGTCGGGATCGGCCACGGACTCAACGTTATCGCAGGCCAGGTATTTGACCGCGCTGTGCGGAGATGCCTTGTCCAACAGGCAGCGTCGATCCGCAAGATAGGCAGCCGTCGGTGCTTAAGATTGCCCACTGATGAATGACCTACAGCGGCGCGGCGCCGTCGTCCAATGGATTCGTAATGTAGGCGACCCATGGATCAAAACCGAGCAACCGCCGGCGCCGGGAAGTCCACTCGCCGGTGACGATAGCCTGCGGCCGGCAGTGTCTGAACTGGCCCGTTTTGGGATTGCGACCGCAATAGATCACCTCGGCCTGGTGGTAGATGCGATGGAATCCGACACGTCGTTTCGCCATTACGGGCCCTTGACGGCGCTTCGTACCGCGCTCCTTGCCTCCGCCCGAACCGTTTGGTTGTTGGAGCCGTCGGCCCGCGCGGCGCGACAGTTCAGGGCGGCCAGGATGGAGATAAAAAACCTGATCGAACAGCGCATAGCTATCAACGAGCTGACGGGCGATCAGATGTCGGCCGAGTTGGTTGCGGCTCGCGATCAGTCTGTGGCGCTGCTCAAAGAGAAAATCCAGGGCTTGAAGGAGCACGCGCTGACCCTTTGCCCTGGCGAGAAACTGGACATGCCGGACACTGTGTCGCTCATCCGCGACCTGGTGGACCCAGACACGTACGAGGGCCAGGGAATCCGCCACTTGTGGCGCACAGGATCGGCGGCCGCTCACGGTTATCACTGGGCCAACCTTGGGGGCGGCGAATTCGACGAACAGGCATTCAACATGTCGCTCTACGGCACGATGCTCATGGTCAAGGAGGCGCTTGAGCTATACGTGAATCGAGCCACCAATCACATCGGTGGCCTTGCATAACAACGGGGCGCGCAGATTGGCAACGCTTGCGCGCGCGTCTAGCTGTAAAGGGCGTGCCCGCCCGCGCCGCCAAGCGCCCCGATAGCGATCTTGGACAAGGCATCCCCCAACCACAGCGCGGCTTGCTTGGCCTTGCTCCGTTCAGGCTCGTCGCGGGTGTCGTCTTCGGCGACAGCTTCAAGTGCGGCGATCAGCCGTTCGACCATGTTCTCTGGCGTGGGCCACTGACCGGCTATACGTAACGCCTGTCCGGTTGGTGCACCGATGAAGGCAAAACCGGTCTGACCCTCGACGCTGCCTTCTGCCTTAAAAAACGGCTCGCTGTGCAGCGCCTTGAGGGCGCGCTGAATGGTGGCTTTGTCGAATTCGAGCATCCGTTCGATATCGCTTACGCGGATATTGGGTCGCTCGCCGTTCTCGTATATCTGCACGGCTGCACGCAATACCGGAAGGTCGCGGCTTGTCCACGTTTCTTCGTTAGATGTCATTAACCCATTGTCTGCAATATTGCCGCTTTCCTGGATTTGACACGGCGACACCGCAATAGGACTGCCGCCCGCCGGGCGCCGGATAGGTCTGTCGCGCCCGGGCGCGTAAGCTGGCGTACTTCGCCCCCGGGCGGAGTTCCCGAGAGGAACCCAGCGTGAGCCGCACCGACAAAACCAAACCGTTCTGGGTCAAACTCGCCCACGGTGACCTGGCTGTGGTCGAAAAGCATGACCACACCGCCGGCCCCTGCGACCTGCCCGACCCCTTCAACGCCTTCGCGTTCACCCGCCTCACGACCCACTGCCGGCGTGAGTTCGTCGAAACCGACACCCGCGTCTGTTGCTGTCCGATGTGCCACGGGGCCGACTACCCCGACCGCACCGAACCCCAGCGGCGGCGCCGCGAGCGTCGCCGGGCGAAACTGGCCGCCCGCGACTGGGCGAAGGACTACTAGAGTGACTCGTCGTCCGCGCCCGGGCCCGTGCCCTTCTCGAACGCGGCTTGAGCGATCTGTGCGGCGCGCTCATCAGTCATCCGCTCGCCATGGAAAACGAATTCCTCCGTGTCGAGGTCGATGTCGCTGACCTCTGCGTCGGCCAGCGATTCGGGGAACTTGGACGCTTTGCCCGTCATGGGTTATCGACCTGCTTCGGACACCGGGCTGGTCTAGCCGCGCGCTGGTCCCGGCCGGCCAGCTCGTCGGTGATCGCGAGCGCATCAGCTTCGGTGAAGCGTTCACCGTTGACGATCACGACCTCCTCATCCAGGTCGACGTCACAGACGCGGATTGTTGGCTTCTGTCTTGGCATTTCGTCGCCGCCTCTCTACTTGTCTCGGAATTCACGGGGCATCACGTGTCACACCAGCAGACAAACGTCGCCGCCGTCGTCGGTTTCGTCCATCGCCAGTTATCGACCCCGGTCGCGACGTAGGGCTCGCCGAGCCGCGCGCCGGTCCCGGCGGTGCGACTTCTGCTTGAGCTGTTTCCGTTGACCGGGACGCCAATTCAGTACACGCCGCCACCCGGTGAAGGCGTCGTGCTCGTCATCGCTATGCGGGTGCTCCCCACGCATCGCCGCGTCAAACCTGCTGCGCTGTGATGAACGTGCGCACGCTTTCGGGCCAGCTCCATGCGTATTCCGGCTGGGCTTCCCACTTCGTGCCAATCGGGCCCACCGGGCACTCGGTCCCCAGAAGGAGCTGAACCGTAGAAGCATCCATGCGGTCCAGCTCGGCCGCGTCTTTCAATGCGGCGCGTTGATCGCCCGATCGCTGATCCCACCATTTCTGCAAGTGGCTTTCGAGGGTCATGCACTTCTCCTGATCGGTTCTGTCTTCGACCAATGGTCAGCGGGCCGCCGTGCCGGCGTCGTTGGCCACCGGTTCATTACGTGGCCGGGCCGATCGGCCGGCGCCGGCATGGGGCGACCGGGGGATAGGCCGCGCTCGGCCGTCACGGCGCCGAGCATCTGCTGCCGGTACTCGTAGTCAGCCCGGGCGGCGATGGCCGCACGCCGACGCATCCGGCGGTCGACGACCACCATGCACACCACGACGAGCATCGGCATGAAGAACCACGGGTACGCCAGGATCACGCCGGCGACGGTATAGAGCGCCGGCAGGCCGACGAACACGCCGGTGCACACGGCGGCCGCCGGGTGCCGATCCGCCCAGGCGTCCCGTTTGGGCCGCCTGGGCTCGTAACCGCACCGCTCGCAGGCATGGCTAGCCATCGCGGCGACCGTCCGCTTCGGCTTCGTCCACGGCCGCCAGAATCGCCTCGCCCAGTGCCCGTGCTTGTTCCAAGGTGAGCGGATGGTCGGCGTGTGTCCGATGTATTAGAAGCTCGCGGTCCACCGTGCCGTCTTCGTACTGGGTGCCGGCGATCGCGACGTCGAGTCCCGGCCGCGCCGCGACCGTGCGAGTCGTACCGGTGAAGTAGCGCGATAGCTGGTCGTGTCCGGTTCTGGCGGGCGGCTCCCAGTCGTTCGCTTCGATTGCGCCGGCGGGGAGTGGGTTGCTCGGGCGCGAGGTGGTGGTAGCTGTGCTCATTTCCGTATGGCTCCTTGAGGTTTGGGGCGGATTGCCGTACAGCAACCGGTACAGCAACCCGCCAAAATTCTGGGGTGTTCGTGACTGTACGCAGATGTTCTGACATTGCGGTCTACCTGCATAAATGGGTCATCCACGGACCCCCGCGAACGTGGCAATTGAGCCTGGGGGTCAAGTGGTCGCAGGTTCAAATCCTGTCAGCCCGACACAGGTCAGATGAACTTTACGAGCGATGCCGTGCAGCCTCACGAAGCCATTCGAGCTCCAGGTCGGACGTGCAAAGGTCGCGGCCTGGGCAGTCGAACTCGGTGAAATCGTCGGTCCGGGCCGAACTTGCCTCTGAATCCCGCAAAGCGGTCGTTCTGCATCACGTAGATAAAGCCTCACGACTTTCTACTGGCCCGCGTCGCTACACCACTCACCCACACCACGGCGAGGGTTGGGCACCAATTGCCCGGTGAGCTGACTCATCATGTGGCAGGGCGGTTTGCACGTCACGGCAAAAGCACCACACGACCCGTCCTGGTCAGCCTTGCCCATATAACCCTCAGGCAGCACCAACGGCCACTGACTGGGGTCTTGGCAGATGCTGAGACGACCGGAGACCTGCGTACAACCCGGGCCAGCGTGCGCCGGTGTGGCCACCGCCAGAGGCGCGATGAGTAACGCGGCTGAGACAGCCACTGTTGCGATCTTCACGTGGACTCCTCAGTAGTGGGGCTGCTGGCCCGAGAGCCGGGCGACGGTGGGGCCCCCCTCGCCCGCAACCTCCGTCCGGCGCGATGAGAGCATGTCCTCCGATGACCACGCACACCTGCATGGGCTGCGGCCTGAAAACCCGCTACTCCTATTGGCGCAACTGCACTGGTTGCGGCCTGGACACCCGCTGTTCGTACGTCCGAGAGTGGCCGGATCGGTATCAGCAGGCCGCGGTGGCGTTCGCGAGGGTCGTGTCTCTCGGCGAGAAGCATCCGACGGCCGCGTTGGCGTTGCTGGTGCCGGGCTCGCTCATCGCCATGGCCGCGGTCGCCGCATACCCACTGGTGTTCGTGCCATCGCTGATCCTGCTCACCCTGGCTATGGGTGCGGCCGTCCGCTATGAGGACGCCCGCACCCCGCGGAAGTAGTAGAGCGGCCTACGGCTGAAAGGCCGGAAGAACATTGCCGGAGTCGCGGATCTCCCAGATGCTGGCCTTGCTGATGCCATCGAAGTTGATCTTGTCCAGCGTCGCCCGCGTATATGTAAGGTCGATGGCCACCTGGGTCGAAGTGTTGCCGTACGGGTCGGTCATCGGGAAGGTGCCCTGCACGTTCACCGCGGACGCGTTCGGATAGGCCGCTCGTGCGTATTTGAGGATGTCGATGGTGTCCAGCCGGGCGCCGTCTCGGATCAGCTGCTCGGTGTAGTTGTCGCGAATGGCGAACCTGGCGTCGACCACGTCACCGTTCGGGCCCGCAGCGGTGCTAAAGGTGACGCCCTCCGGCTTCTTGGGGCCGGCCGGTGTCGACGGCGCCGCCTCCGTCGGGCCCGCCGCGACCGAACTGCTCGACGAGGTCGAGTGATTGGCCTTTTTCGGGTCGAAGATCCAGCTCTTGCCCACGAGGATCAGGAGGACGAGGACGCACAGCGCCGCCAGTGCCAGGACCGCCTTTCCGGACAGACCCTTCTTCGGCGGCTCCGCGGAGAACGCCCACTCGCTGGTCCAGCTGGTGCCGTCGAAGTACCGCTGCAGCCCGTGGCCTACGGCGGGATCGGGGTACCAGCCCGGCGCCGATTTCGGCGGGGGCGGCGCCTGTTCAGACGGCGGCATCTATCCATTTTGGTCGTGCCAAAGCGCTCCGGGCTACCCGCCCCGGCGGCCGGTCGAGATGCACCATTCAGTCCTCGCGGTCCGGCTCGGTGAGTTCCGGCGCGTTCTCGCGGGTCGCCATCCCGCCTTCGCGCCCGTGATCCACCGGACCGGGGCGGCCACCCTTGGGTTCGTCGTCGTCCTCCTTCTCCGAATGCTTGCCCATCGCAACCTCCCTTCATCGACTGAACGACTACCCGCAGCCTAGGCGCCGAGCATCCCCGACGGCGACGCGCCGGAGAGGTGAACTCGAGATGGCCCCGTCGTGACGGTTCGGCGTTCGACGCGTCGGCGCGTCCGGTGCGGGATATGAATCTAGGCGTGAGCACCCACCACGTGAACCTGACCCCGCAGGAAAGCTCGCTGATCGGCGAGAGTCATCCCGCGGCTCTCACGCGCATGGACGTGAAGTCGCTGAAGGACTTACAGAACCGGCTGCGGCAAGCACGCGAAAAGAACTTCAGCCTCTTGCGGCGTCAGGGCGCGGCGCGGGTGGCGGCCGAAGGCGCCCGCGGCTCCGCTCAGCCGGCCAATGAAAAGCGCGGCGAAAAACTGGAGATCTTCGACGAGGCGCTGGCACGGGTCGGCGAGCGCCTTGGTGCGGTCGGCGGCAGCGAGTAGCGGCTGATCCAAAAGCCTTGTGTTACGGCGCTTTCCGGAGATCGGCGAGCGAGTTTCGAAGCCCACCATCCATCCGGATCTGAACGGCGGCGACGGCGACCATGATCGCGGCGGTCACCAAGTGCACCACCGCGTCAACCGTGTTGTTGGGAAAGTTGAACACGAACGCGACCTGATGCGAGAAGAAGGCCCAAATGCCCGGCAGCGCACCGGCTATCGCGGCGAGCAGCAGATACAGCACGGCCAACGACTTCCGCAGCGCGCACACGAGCCCCGGAGCGAACAGCGCCAGGCCGGCGACGGCGTGCCAGCCGTTGTAGTCCATGCCGAGTAGCTGCACGGTCGGCGCAGTGGGCCCGGTCGCGAAGCTCGGGTTGAGAATGAACCCGATCACCGCCTGAATGACATGAAAAACGCAGATGATCACCAGCCCGACCTGGGCGAAGCTCCACCTCACATTGCACCCCCTTGTGCGCGGCGAGATGCACGAATACTACGCCCGGTAGTAGATCGGGGTCAATGAATGCAGTGGATTACGCCGTGCCGTTCCGTTCGATCCAACCGGCGAGCGCATCCTCGAGCGCGGTCGCGACGTCCACACCGGCGCTGTTGGCGGCCCGCTCGAACCGCTCGACCAGGTCGGTGTGGACCGAGGCGCCCATCCGGGAGAACGGTGGCTTTGGCTTCGGCGGAAGGTCTACCGGCACGTGTCGCGCGACAGAGGCGTCAATGATTTCGCGTAGCGCCGGTATCTCGTCGAGTAACCCGTCGAGATCGTCGCGTTCAATCCGCAACAACTCGGCCGGCCCCATCGTCGTTACGGTCGCCGAACGCAGTCTCCCGCGGTGTAGCGCCGATTCGCCGATCACCTCGCCCGGCCCCAACGCGGCGACGCGGTCCCGGCCGATGTACACGCCCACCTCCCCGCTGAGCAGGATGTAGCAGGAGTCCGACGGAGTCTGCTCATGGATCAGCGGCAATGCCGCCGTTGTCGCGGTGCGATGAGCCACTCGGGCGAGACGCTGCAGCTGAGCGTCCGAGAAGTTAGCGAATGTGGCGTACCCGCGTAGCCGCCGAGCGTCTTCCTCATATTGCTTCGCGTCGGCCTTCATAGCGGACTCCTGACGTGCGATGTGCCGCTGACATCGGAGAGCGTAACGCGGATTTACGACCGGCCGCCGGCGAAATTCATTTTCTACCGGGAAGCTTCGACACCGTCCGCACGATGGGCAACAGCGACTTCTGCCACAGTTTCGGCGGAATGCCAAGGGGCGGATCGAGGTTGAACACGCGCGCGGTCGCGATCGTCTGCGATTCGGTGTACTTCAGCAGACCCTCGGGACCATGCCGGCGGCCGACGCCGGACTGGCCCATCCCGCCCATCGGCGCGCTGAGGCTGCCCCACGCGAACGCGTAACCCTCGTTGACGTTCACCGTCCCCGACCGCAATCGCGCGGCGACCCGCTCGCCCTCGGCCGACGACCCCGCCCACACGCTGGCGTTGAGCCCGTACTCGGTGTCGTTTGCCTTCTCGACGGCCTCATCCACATCGGCGACGGGATAGATCGAGACGACCGGCCCGAACGTCTCGTTGGCCGCGCACTCCATCTCCTGGGTGACGTCGGTCAGCACGGTCGGCTCGTAGAACAGCGGCCCGACGTCGGGCCGGGCTTTGCCGCCCGCAATCACCTTGGCGCCCTTGGCTTTCGCGTCGTCGACATGGTCCGTGACGGTGTCCAGCTGGCCCGCGGAGATCAGGCTGCCCATGTCGACCGAGAAGTCATATGCGGTGCCCAGCTTCATGTTTCGCACCGCGGCGCCGAACTTGCCGATGAAATCGTCGGCAATGTCCTTCTCCACGTAGATCCGCTCGATGGAGATGCACAGCTGGCCCGCGTTCGAGAAGCACGCGCGGGTGGCCGCCTTGGCGGCCTTGTCCAGGTTGGCCCCTCGCGTGACGATCATCGCGTTCTTGCCGCCGAGTTCGGCCGAGAAACCGATCAGCCGGCGACCCGCGTGTTCGGCGAGCTGCCTGCCGGTGGCGGTCGAACCGGTGAACATCAAGTAGTCACAGTTGTCGATGATCGCGGTGCCGACCACCGAGCCCGGCCCGGGCACGATCGCATAGAGCGCCCGCGGCAGGCCAGCCTCGTAGAGCAGTTCGGCGCACGCGAGCGCACAGTACGGGGTTTGGCTGTCCGGCTTGAGCACCACCGCGTTGCCCGCCAGCAGCGCGGGCACCGAGTCGGACACGGTCAGCGTCATGGGGTAGTTCCACGGCGAGATCACCCCGACCACGCCCTTGGGCTGGTAACCGACCGTGGTCTTGCCGATCCCGGGCAGCAACGCGGGCACCGGGTGGGGCTTGAGCAGGTCCGCGGCGACGCCGACGTAGTAGTTCGCGTTCGCCATCAGGTCGATGATTTCCTCCTGCGCCGCCCAGCGGGCCTTACCCGCCTCGGCCTGCAGGAGGTCCATCAGGAACTCGCGGTTCTTCACGACGAGGTCGCGATAACGGGCGATGACGGCGACGCGCTCGCTGACGGGGCGGTTCGCCCAGGCGGCCTGGGCCGCGCGCGCTTCGGCGAACGCGGCTTCTACGTCTTCGGCGGTGCCGACCGGGATCGTGGTCAGCGGCCTGCCCGTGAAGACCTCGTCGATCGTCTTCGTCTGGCGTCCGGTGATGTCTTTGATCGCGGCGAGCTGACGCAAACGGTCGAAGACCTCGGCTGAGGGTGCGGGCATGTCATTACCTCTCGAGCGGTGTCCAAACCACCAGCCTATGGGCTTCGGCTTCCGGCGAGGTCGTCGCGCTCATCGGTGGTCTCGAACGCGATCTGCGAATACGCGCGGCGAGCGCGTGATGCTCTGCGAGCACCGCCGCTCACAGGATGTGCAGGCCCTGGGCCAGCTGCGACACCCCGACCACCGTGAACAGCGCGACCAGGATTTGCCGGTGGTAGGTCCGCACCCAGCCGTGCAGCACCAACAACAGGGTTTGGGTTGTCGCCGGCCTGACCACATAGCCGACGAGAATGACCTCGACGACGGCGTACATCAGGATGATGAACGCGACGGACGCGCTGGCCTGCGCGGTGACGGATGCCCCCGAGGCCGCGATGATCGCGACGATGAACAGGACACCGTCGACGGGCACCGAGATGATGCCGATCACCCATGCGACCCACGAGGAACCGCTGTCCCATGCGTTGCGCATGCGGCCGAGCAGACGCCGGAACGGCGATCGGTTGTCGGTCGATTCATCCGGCACCCGGGTCAGCAGCCGCGGCATCGCGATCGGCGCACCCGAGACCATCGACAGCTCCCGGGAGCGCGCGTCCTCGGGCGCGGGTTTCGGCGTCGGCGTCCGTGGACGGGTGAGGAAACGCACCGCCATCACCGCGGCGATCGACAGGCCGACCACGCCGAGGCCGATCTGAATCTTGCCGAGGGTCGAGTTTGTCGACGCGGACGCCGAACCGTTCGCAGCGTGTCCGAACATCGGGGTGAAGTTCAGCAGCATCAATGGGATGAGCAATTCGGGGATGCACACGGTCAACCCGCCGAGCCAGTACGCGAGCAGGCTCGGCCCGGGCCGTGGCCGAGAGATCATCAGCAGGGTGAGTCCGAGACGAACAGGATTGAGCGCAGCCAGGATCCCCAAGCCCAGCACCGACCCCCACATGGTTCGAGGCTCTACCCGCGAGTGGCGGGATGTAAACGCCGACGAATCGCACGCGTGAACGTAAAAATTCGGCTCGGCAAAGCCGGCTATGAATCAGCTGTGTGCGCCGAAACTCGATTGTGTCCAACGGATTCGGGCTGCGCCGCGGTGCGCACGGCGGCGCAGGTGAGGGTGCGGATCTGCGAGCCGACGATGCACTGGCTTATGCCAAAGGTTTTGGGGTAACCGCGTTAGCGGGCGCGCGCGGGGCACGTGCGCTGGCGAACTGTGCGCCCACCGCGGGCGCGTGAGATCAATCACAACGGGCCTGCATGACGGGCTGTCCGGTTGCCGGCGGCGGGTGCTCGGCAAACGTAGCCGGCGGCGGGGCGCGTCGGCGCAACCGGATGCGCGAGGCCGGCCCCACTCTGATGCGTCGCCGTGACACGCCGAACATCGGTAGCTACAGACGGACAGGGTCTGGCGCGGTACGCGACGATGACGTGGGCCTTCACCTAGCAAGCCGCCATACGTTTTCCCATGGTGTGCGTGTGGGATTCGACATCTGAGCGATCGACGCTAGGCTGATACGCGAATATCCGTGAATGCGCAGCTAGGAACCATTTGGTGACGTATTTACGGAGACTGCGCTCGGCGGGGCCGCGGGCAACTGTTAGCCGCGCTGGGCGAAATTGGAAGTCGGAAGCAAAGATTGGATTATCACCCCGGCTGCGTTCTGCGCGCGGCCGCGGCAAACGGCCAATGTCGGTGGGCCGGGACGATCGGGCGAGCATCCGGCCCGCGCCCTGGGCAGTGATAAATCCAACATCGGTGCGACACGGTCTTTTGCTGCACGGCAACGCAGTGGTGCGCCGGTAGAATCTGTCGCGGATCGGGTTATGTAAGAACGGAATTCAGATGTTTCGGGGAGTGAGTGTTGGGTATCCGCGCACCGTGGATCGCGACGTCGATGGCTTCGGTGCCGGCGCGCATTGGCTGCGCTGCTCGGTAACCAACGACTGTCGGCTCGGGGCCGGAATGGCTACCGCGACGATCGCGTCGCGGCGCCGCCCCTCACGACCGAGCTCGCCGCCGCCAACGTCCGGCGCGTGGCCTGGTCGACATGCCGGCCAAGCCTGTCGGCTCAATCCCTAAGCGCTGCAAAAACGTTCGGCGCTGCGGGCAGAGAATTCCGGAATTTTCGTTGGTGTAAGGGGGTCCATCCGTTGCCGCTCAATCCGTTCGATGACGACAATGGCCGTTTTTTCGTCTTGGTCAATAACGAAGAACAACACAGTCTTTGGCCAACATTCACTGTCATTCCTGCCGGTTGGAGGGTAGTTTTTGGGGAAGCCGACCGCGCCACCTGCCTGCACTACATCGAAGAAACCTGGCCCGATATACGGGCGAAAAGTCTGCGCGACACGCTGACCGCGCCGGTTCGTGATCATTAGACCAGCGTCGGTATGAAGGGTTTCGGGGTCAACTTTTAGTGGGGGGCGTGTAGTGGTGCGTGCTGACCGGGCACTTCCTGTAACGCGGGGCCAGCTGGACATCTGGCTGGCGCAACAAACGGGCTACTTCGATGTGGCCTGGCAGCTGGGTGTGCTCGTACACATTGAGGGCGCAATAGACACCAATTTGTTGCATCAGGCTATGCGACACGTGGTGAATGAGGCTGAGAGCCTACGGGCTTCGTTCTTCGAGGCCGACGGGCAGGTCTTCCAGGAGGCCGTCGAATACGACGATGTCGATCTGGTCTTCTATGACCTGACCGAGTCGCGGAATGCCGAGCGTGAAGTCCGCGAGACCGCTGCATCGATTCAGAACACGCCGATGCCCCTCACCGGTCCGATGATCAAGTTTGCGCTGTTCCGGACCGCACCCGACGAGTACTACTGGTTCACGACCTGCCATCACATCGCGATCGACGGGATGGGCATCGCGCTGGTCGGTCGCCGGATCGCGGCCATTTACTCCGCGCTCGCCGCCGGGAAACCGATTCCGCCCGCCTTCTTCGGGTCGCTGCACGACCTCGTCAGCAGCGAGTTGGAGTACGAGGCATCAACCAAATTCGTTGAGGACCAAGAATATTGGACCGCTCACCGGCCCGAGGGCGATGGAGCGGATTACCCGGCGAGCGCGGCCGACGACGGGCGCGATCCCTATTCGCCTTCTCCGCCAGTGCAACTGGATCAGTCGGTGGTCGGCAAGCTCAAAGAGCTCTCAAAGGCGCTGGGCGTCCGCCGCTCATCGGTTCTGACGGCCGCCTGCGCTCTTCTGGTACGCGGCTGGTCCGCCGACGGGTCGGACGAAGTCGTGCTCGACTTCCCGGTCAGCCGGCGAGTCGATCCGACATCCAAGACGCATCCCGGCATGCTTGCCGGCGTTGTACCGCTGGTGCTGGAGGCCGCCCCCGACGCGACGTTCGCCGACTTCTGCCGGCACGTCGACACGCGATCACGAGAAGCGCTGCGGCATCAGCAATTTCCGACGCGCACGCTTGACGGAGAAGGCGACTTCAGCGGTCCGCGGCAGGCGCCGAACCGGGTGGTCGTCAACTTCGTCCCGGCCCGCCTCACGCTCAGCCTCGGCGGCGTGCCGGCCACCGCGAAATACACCAGCTATGGCCCGGTGGGTCACTTCGGGCTGTTCTTCCTTGGATTCGGCGACCAGCAGTTCCTGAGCACCGTCGGTACCGGACAGCCGTTCTCGAACTTCGACGTCTCGGACCTGCGGGAGCGGCTGCAGCGGATCCTGGCGGCGATGGTGGCCCATCCCGACAAGCATTTGTCGTCGCTGGACGTGCTGCACGCAGACGAGCATGCCCGCCTGGAAGAGGTTGGAAACACCGGAGTTTTGACCGACCCGGTCGATTCGCCGATGTCGGTGCCGGAGTTGTTCGCCACACAGGTGGCCCGCGCGCCCGGCGCCGCGGCGTTGGTGTGCGAGGGCGTATCGGTGACCTACCGGGAGCTGGATGAGGCGTCGAACCGGTTGGCGCATTGCCTGCTGACCCATGGTGCGGGCCCGGGACAGACTGTGGCGCTGATGTTTTCGAGGTCGGCCGAGGCTGTCGCGTCGATCTTGGCGGTGCTCAAGACCGGGGCCGCGTACCTGCCCATCGATCCCACGTCGCCCAAGGCGCGGATCGAATTCATGCTTGCCGACGCCCGGCCGGTCGCCGCGGTGACGGCGGGGGAGCTGACCGAACGGTTCGACGGCCATGGCCTGACCGTCATCGACACCGCCGATGCGGGGATCGACGCCCAGCCCGCCACGGCGCCGCCGATGCCGACTCCTGACGATATCGCCTACCTGATCTACACCTCGGGAACCACCGGCGTACCCAAAGGCGTTGCGGTGACTCATCGCAACGTCACTGCGCTGATGAGCTCGCTGGATGCGGGACTGCCGGCCGAAGGTGTGTGGTCGCAGTGTCATTCCTACGCGTTCGACGTGTCGGTGTGGGAGATCTTCGGTGCGCTGCTGCGCGGCGGACGAGTGGTGGTGGTGCCCGAGGACATAACCCGATCGCCCGAAGAACTCCACGACGTCCTGGTGGCCGAGAAAGTCAGCGTCCTGACCCAGACGCCCTCGGCGGTCGCGATGCTGTCACCCGAGGGCCTGGAGTCGGTGTCACTGGCCGTGGTCGGCGAGGCCTGCCCGCCCGAGGTGGTCGACCAGTGGGCGCCCGGACGGGTGATGGTCAACGCCTACGGCCCCACCGAGACGACCATGTGTGTCGCGATCAGTGCGCCGCTGGCGCCGGGATCCGGTGTGCCGCCCATCGGTTCGCCGGTGCCCGGCGCGGCCCTGTTCGTTCTCGACGGCTGGCTGCGACCGCTGCCACCCGGGGTCGTCGGTGAGCTGTACGTGGCCGGCGCCGGAGTGGCCGGCGGCTATCTCGGCCGATCCGGGCTGACGGCGTCGCGGTTCGTGGCGTGCCCGTTCGGCGAGCCGGGCGCACGCATGTACCGCACCGGCGACCTCGCGTCCTGGGGCCCCGATGGCCAGCTGCAGTATCTGGGTCGCGCCGACGAACAGGTCAAGATCCGCGGCTACCGCGTCGAACTGGGCGAGGTCCAGGCCGCGTTGGCCGCCTTCGACGGTGTCGACCAGGCTGTGGCGATCGTCCGCGAAGACCGTCCCGGCGACAAGCGTCTGGTCGGTTACATCACCGGGGACGCCGACCCGGCCCAGGCGCGCGCCGCGCTGGCCGAACGGCTCCCGGCCCACATGGTGCCGACCGCGGTCGTGGCAATCGAGGCGCTGCCCCTGACGGTCAACGGCAAGCTGGACACCCGCGCGCTGCCGGCCCCCGAGTACACGGCGCGCGAGTATCGCGCCCCGGGCAACGCGGTTGAGGAGATCCTGGCCGGCATCTACGCCGAGGTGCTCGGTGTGGACCGCGTCGGCGTCGACGAGTCGTTCTTCGAGCTCGGCGGCGACAGCATCTTGTCGCTGCAAGTGGTGGCGCGAGCGCGCGCCGCCGGGCTGACGTGCCGGCCGCGGGACGTCTTCGTCGAACAGACCGTGGCCCGGCTGGCCCGGGTGGCCGGCGCCGCCGACGGGGCGGCCGGTGACATCGACGAGGGTGTCGGCCCGGTGCTGGCCACCCCGATCATGCGCTGGCTGCAATGTATCGAAAGCAGCGGCGGCCCGATCGACGAGTTCAACCAGACCGTGATGGTCCAGGCCCCCGCCGGGGTGACCGAGGCCGACATCGCAATTGTGTTGCAGGCCTTGATGGATCGGCACGGCATGCTGCGGCTGCGCGTCGACGACGACGAAGCCGGCGGCTGGTCGCTGCAGGTGCCCGAGCCCGGCTCGGTGCGGGCCGGCGATTGCCTGCGATCGGTGGACGAGCTGAACGACAAGGTGCTGCTGGAAGCGCGGTCGCGGTTGAACCCCGCCGCCGGGGCGATGCTGAGCGCGCTGTGGGTCGAGTCCACCGGCCAGCTGACGGTGATCATTCACCACCTGGCCGTCGACGCCGTATCGTGGTGGATCCTGTTGGAGGACCTCAACATTGCCTGGGCGCTGCACAGCGCGGGGCAACCGGTGGAGCTGCCGCCGACGGGCACGTCCTTTGCCCGGTGGTCGACGCTGCTGAGCGACCACGCCCACCGTCCCAAGGTGGTCAGCCAGCTGGGCGCCTGGAAGAAGGTGGCGGCGACTCCCGCGGCCCTGCCCGCACCCGACCCGGAGCTTGATACCTACGCCTCCGCCGGGCGCTTGTCGCTGCAGCTCGATGCCGAGACCACCGGGGCGCTGATCGGTGACGTGCCCACGGCGTTCCACGCCGGCATCCAGGACATCCTGTTGATCGCGTTCGGCCTGGCCTGGGCTGAATTCCTGGGTGAGGCAACCGATTCGATCGGCATCGACGTCGAGGGCCACGGGCGCCACGAGGAACTCGCCTCGGATGTCGACCTGTCCCGCACTGTCGGCTGGTTCACCACCAAGTACCCGGTGTCGCTGGGCGTGGCCGGGCTGAGCTGGGCGCAGGTGACGGCCGGCGACGCGGCGCTGGGCCAGGTGATCAAACACGCCAAGGAGCAGCTGCGGGCCCTGCCGGATCCGCTGACCTATGGGCTGCTGCGCTATCTCAACAACGAGGTCGAGCTGACCGGGCCCGACCCGTCGATCGCCTTCAACTACCTGGGACGTCAAGGCGCAGCGTCCGATTCGGCGGGGGAGGGCTGGCGGATCAGCCAGGACGGGCTGTCCCTGATCGGCGCCGCCGCGGCGGTGCACATGCCGCTGATGCACACCGTCGAGGTCAACGCCGGCACCATCGACACCGCCACCGGCCCACACCTGCATGCCGAATGGACTTGGGCGACTTCAGTTCTCGATGCAAGCCAGATCACCCGGCTCAGCCGGCTATGGTTCGAGGCGCTGGCCGGCGTGTGCGCGCACGTGCGTGCCGGTGGGGGCGGTTTGACCCCGTCGGACATCGCGCCCGCCCGCCTGAGCCAGCAGCAGATCGACGAGCTGCAACGCCAGCACCACGTCGCCGACATCCTGCCGTTGACCCCGCTGCAGCAGGGATTGCTGTTCCACTCCAGCACCGCGCAGGGCAGCGACGACATGTACGCGGTACAACTGGATTTCACGCTGACCGGACCGCTGGATCCCGACCGCTTGCGCGACGCGGTGCACACCGTCGTCAACCGGCACCCGCACCTGGCGGCCCTGTTCTGTGAGCAATACGAAGAGCCGGTGCAGGTCATCCCTGCCGATCCCGTCGTCGCATGGCGATACCTCGATCTCGACGGCACCGACGAGGCGGAAGCCGGCCGGCTGATCGAGCAGCTGTGCGTTTCCGAGCGCGCCGCGGTGCGCGACCTCGCCGGCCAGCCGGCGTTCCGGGTGGCGCTGATCCGCACCGCGGACCGCCGGCACCGGTTCCTGCTGACCAATCACCACATCCTGCTCGACGGCTGGTCGCTGCCGATCCTGCTGCGCGAGATCTTTACCAGTTACTACGGCGAGCGGTTGCCCACCGCCGGTTCTTACCGGGCGTTCCTCACCTGGCTGGCCGCTCGCGACCTCGACGCCGCCCGCGAGGCCTGGGGTGAGGTGCTGCACGGCTTCGAAACCCCCACCCTGGTCGCGCCGGACGGCCGATTGGGACAGGGCAGCCGCGGGTTCGAAAAGTCCTGCGTGCCTGAGGAAACCACCAGGGCGCTCACCGAGCTGGCGCGCTCCTGCCACACCACTGTGAGCACCGTTCTGCAGGCCGCCTGGGCGGTGGTGCTGACGTCGCTGACCGGTCAGCACGACGTCATCTTCGGCACCCCGAGATCTCGCGTCGGCCAGCTGGAGGTCGACGACGCCGAATCGATGGTGGGACTGCTGATCAACACGGTGCCGGTGCGAGCCGACATCAGCCCGACGACCACCACCGCGGAGCTGCTGGCCCAGTTGCAGAACAGCCACAACGACGCGCTCGAGCATCAGCACTTGGCGCTCAGCGAGATTCACCGCGTCACCGGCCACGACCAACTCTTTGACACGCTGTTCGTGTACGAGAACTACCCCGTCGAAGACGGGATGACGCTGGGTGCCGACGGGCTGGCCATCGCCGAGATCACCAACCGCGAGTACAACCACTACCCGTTGACAGTGGAGGCGCTGCCCGGCAGCGAGCTCGGCCTGCACGTCGAATACGACGCCGAGGTGTTCGACACCGCCGGAATCGCCTCGCTGCTGGACCGATTCCAGCGCGTACTGGTGGCGATGACGACCGATCCCACCCAGCGCCTGTCGACTGTGGAATTGCTGGCTCGCAGTGAGCGCGAGCTGGTGCTCTCGCAGATGTCGGGCGCCGGTGTCACCGGGCCGGTCGGGGTAGCGCCGCAGCTGTTGGCCGCGGCGCTGGCGACCGCCCCCGACGCGACGGCGGTGGTCGACGGTGATCGGGAACTGTCGTACCGCGAACTGGACGAATGGTCGACGCGGCTGGCGCGCAAGCTGATCGACGCGGGCGTCGGTCCGGAGCGCGCCGTCGGCGTGGCGATGGGCCGGTGCGCCGAACTGGTGGTTGCGTGGTGGGCCGTGGTCAAGGCCGGCGGCATCCACGCCCCGGTGGACCTCGACCATCCGGTCGACCGCGTCGCCTCGGTGCTGAACTCCGTTGACGCGGTGTGCGTTTTGACGCGTGGCGCCGACGAGGTCGCCGGGGCCGGGGCACGCCCGGTCGTGCGGATCGACGGGCTGGACCTGTCCGCGCACAGTGCCGCGCCGATCACCGACGCCGACCGTCTGGCACCCCTGACCGCGCACGACTCCGCCTACGTGATCTTCACATCGGGCTCCACCGGCACGCCGAAGGGTGTGCTGGTGAGCCATGCTGGTCTGCTGGGATGGGCTGCGGCGCAATGCAAGTCGTCTGGCTTGGACGCCGACACCCGGGTGCTGATGGTGGCCTCGCCGACCTTCGACGCCTCGGTCGGCGAAATGTCGATGGCCGCCGCGTCGGGGGCCGCGCTGGTGGTGGCTCCGCCCCAGGTGTACGCCGGCGAGCCGCTGACCGCCTTGCTGCAGAGCCAGCGGGTCAACGCCGCATTTCTGACCCCGACGGTGCTGTCGTCGCTGGATCGCGCCCGGCTGCCCGGCTTCGACAAGCTGATGATCGGGGGCGAGGCCTGCCCCAAGGAACTGGCCGCTGCGTGGGTGCCCGGGCGGCGGATGCTCAACGTCTACGGCCCGAGCGAGACCACCGTGTGGGTCACCTCCAGCGCGCCGCTGTCGGCCGATGGCCCGGTTCGCATCGGCACCCCACTTCCGGGCGTGTGCGTGGTCGTGCTCGACGCCTGGCTGAAGCCGGTTCCGGTCGGCGTGGTGGGCGACCTGTACGTGAGCGGGCCGGCGCTGGGACACGGCTACCTGGGCCGGGTGGACCTGACCGCGGAACGATTCGTAGCCAACCCATTTGGGGCTCCGGGTGAGCGGATGTACCGCACCGGCGACCTGGTGCGCTGGACCCGCGAAGGCGACTTGGACTTCGTCGGTCGCGCCGACAGCCAGATCAAGCTGCGCGGCCAGCGCATCGAGCTCGGCGAGATCGAGAACACCTTGCTGGCCTGTCCGCAGGTCACTCAGGCCGCCGTCACGGTGCGCGACGGCGGCGCCGGCTCCCACCTGGTCGCCTACGTCACGCTCGACCACACCATCAGCGCCGACAGTGACGACGACAACGTCGAAGAGTGGCAACAGCTTTACGATGACCTCTACGGCGCCGACCTCGAGTCGGGCTTCGGCGAGGACTTCCGCGGCTGGAACAGCAGCTACACCGGCGACGCCATCCCGCTCGAGGAGATGGTCGAGTGGCGCGCCGCCACCGTGGACCGGATCAACGCCTTGCAGCCGCGCCGTGTCCTCGAGATCGGTGCGGGCTCGGGATTGCTGCTGTCGCGGATCGCGCCGCAGGCGCAAGAGTATGTGGCCACCGATTTCTCGCCGGTGGCGATCGAGAACCTGGCCCGCTCGATGGAGCGGTTGCAGTTGCCGTGGCGCGACCGGGTTGAGCTGCGAACCCAACCGGCCCATATCACCGACGGGCTGCCTCGCGGTCACTTCGACACGATCATCCTGAACTCGGTCGTTCAGTACTTCCCCAACTCGGGATACCTGGCCGAGGTCATCGACAACGCCATGGAGCTGCTGGCCCCCGGCGGGGCGGTGTTCATCGGTGACGTCCGCAACCACAGCCTGCAGGGCGCGTTCCAGACCGCGATCGCGCTGGCCCGCGGCGGCACCTCCGCCACCGAGGCCGCGGAACTCCGCAAGCGGGTGCGCCACGCCATGCTCGGTGAGACCGAGTTGCTCTTGGCCCCAGAGTTTTTCACCACCTGGGCTGTCAACTGCCCATCGGCCGGTGGCGTCGACATCCAAGTCAAACGTGGATTCGCCGACAACGAATTGAACCGGTACCGCTACGACGTCGTCATCCGCAAGGTGCCGGAACCCGTGCGTTCCGTCGCCGACGCACCCACCTGGTCGTGGACCGAATGCGCGAGCTTGGACGGGCTGCGCGACGTATTGGCGTCCCAACGGCCCACCGTCGCCCGCGTCACCGACATCCCGCACGCCGGCGTGATCGCCGACGTCCGTGTCGAAGCGGCGCTCGCCGAGGGGCAACCGGTGGCCGACGCGCTCGCCCAAGCCGACTCAGTGTCCGACGTCGCGGTTGCCGAAGAGGTGCACCGCATCGGCGAGTCGCTCGGATATCGCGTCGCGGTGACCTGGGGCGCCCAATCCGGCACTCTGACCGCCGTTTTCGTCGATGCCGCCGACACCACGCCCCTGACGGATCTCTACTTGCCGCCCACCGGGATTCGGCGGCGCACCAGCCACGCCAACGACCCGCGCACCAACACCAAGATCGGTGAGGTGCGCGAGCGGCTGAGCGCGTGGCTGCCGGAATACATGGTGCCGACGCACATCGTGGCGCTGGAGGAATTCCCGATGACGTCATCGGGGAAGCTCGACCGCAAGGCCTTGCCGGAACCGGAATACCAGGACGTGGACCGTTATCGCGCCCCGGCCACCGCGGCCGAGGAGATCCTGGTGGGCATCTACGCCCAGGTGCTCGGCCTGGAACGGGTGGGTGTCGACGACTCGTTCTTCGACCTGGGTGGCGATTCCCTGTCGGCGATGCGCTTGATCGCCGCCGTGAACACCAGCATGAATTCGGATCTCAGTGTGCGCGCTGTGTTCGAGGCGCCGACCGCGGCCGAGCTCGCGCTCCTGGCAAGCGGCGACGGTGATCGGCCGGAGCCGTTGGTGGCGGGGGAGCGCCCGGCGGTGATTCCGCTGTCGTTCGCCCAGACCCGACTGTGGTTCATCGACCAATTCCAAGGGCCCTCACCGATTTACAACGTCACCGTTGCGTTGCGGCTGCGCGGGAAGCTCGACGCGGACGCGCTGGCCACGGCGCTGGCCGATGTGGTGGGCCGCCACGAAAGCCTGCGCACGGTGTTCGCGGCAGCCGACGGAATCCCTCAGCAGGTGGTGGTTCCCGCCGAGCAGATCGGCTTCGTCTGCGAGGTCATCGATGCCCGCGGCTGGCCGGACGACCGGGTGCGTGAGCGCATGTCGACGGCTGCTCAGTACGCGTTCGACCTGTCGAGCGAAAGCCCCTTACACACAGAGCTTTTCACCGTCAACGACGACGAACACATGCTGGTGGTCGCGGTGCACCACATCGCCGCGGACGGGTGGTCGATCACGCCGTTCGCGCGTGACCTGGGCGTGGCATACGCCAGCCGGTGCGAGGGGCACGCCCCCGACTGGGCGCCGCTGGCGGTGCAGTACGTCGACTACACGCTCTGGCAGCGTGCGTATCTGGGCGACGTGGAAGACAGCGGCAGCCGCATTGCCGCGCAGCTCGACTTCTGGGCAGACGCTCTGGCCGGTCTGCCCGAATGCCTGCAGCTGCCCACCGACCGGCCCTACCCGCCGGTCGCCGACCACCGCGGCGCGCGGCTGGCGGTGGACTGGCCGGCCGAGCTACAGCAACAGCTGCGCCGGGTTGCGCGCGAGCACAACGCGACGAGCTTCATGGTGATCCAGGCCGCGTTCGCCGCGCTGCTGTCCAAGATGAGCGCGAGTGACGATGTGGCCGTGGGCTTCCCGATCGCCGGGCGTCCCGAACCCGCGCTCGACGAGCTGATCGGATTCTTCGTCAACACCCTGGTGCTGCGTGTCGACGTCGCCGGGGACCCGACCTTCGCCGAGCTGCTGGCCCAGGTGCGCCGACGCAGCCTGGCCGCCTTCGAACACCAGGACGTGCCCTTCGAACTGCTCGTGGAGCGGCTCAATCCCAGCCGCAGCATGACCCATCACCCGCTGATCCAGGTGCTGCTGGGCTGGGAGAACTTCCCCGGGGAGGTCAGCGCCCCCGCGGCCGGGTTGGCGCTAGGCGACCTGCAGGTCACCCCGATGCCTTTGCACACCGACACCGCGCGCATGGACCTGACGTTCTCGCTGGCCGAACGGTTCACCGAGTCCGGTCAGCGCGCCGGCATCGCCGTGACGGCCGAATACCGCACCGACGTCTACAACTCGGACACCGTCGAGGCGATGATCGAACGGCTGCAACGGCTGTTGACGGCGGTGACCGCGGAGCCCGAGCGGCGGTTGTCCTCGGTGGATCTACTGGATTCCGCCGAGCACGCCCGGCTGGCGAAGTGGGGCAACCGGGCCGTCCTGGCCGAGCCGATGGAGCCCGTGACGGTCGTCGGGCTGTTCGCCGAGCAGGCGGCGCGCACCCCGGACGCGGTGGCGCTGACGTTCGAGGACCGGTCGATGACGTACCGCGAACTCGACGAGGCCGCCAACCGATTGGCGCACGTCCTGGTCGACCGCGGCGTCGGCCCGGGAGAGTCTGTCGCACTGCTGTTTTCGCGCTCGGCCGAGGCGATCGTGTCGATCCTGGCGGTGCTCAAGTCCGGGGCGGCGTACCTGCCGATCGACCCCGCGCTGCCGGCCACCCGCGTCGAGTTCATGCTGACCGACGCCGCCCCGATGGCCGCGATCAGCACCGCCGACCTGGCCGCCAAGTTCGGCGGCTTCGACCTGACCGTCGTCGACGTGGCCGATCCCGCCATCGCGACGCGGCCCAGCACCGCGCCGCCCACACCGGCGCCCACCGACCTGGCCCACATCATCTACACCTCCGGAACCACCGGTGTGCCCAAAGGCGTTGCGGTAACCCAACACAACGTCGCGCAGCTGTTCGACGACCTGCGCCTCGGTTTCGCCTTGTCCGCCGAGCAGGTGTGGACGCAGTTCCACTCGTACGCCTTCGACTTCTCGGTGTGGGAGATCTGGGGCGCGCTGCTGCACGGCGGCCGGCTCGTCATCGTGCCCGATTCGGTGTCGCGTTCACCCGAAGAGTTCCACGCCCTGCTGGTCCGCGAGGGCGTCACCGTTTTGACCCAAACCCCTTCGGCCGTGGGATTGCTGCCCACCGACGGCCTGGGCGGGACGTCGCTGGTGATCGGCGCCGAGCCCTGCCCGCCCGAACTGGTCGACCGCTGGGCACCGGACCGGGTGATGGTCAACGTCTACGGCCCCACCGAGACCACGATGTGGGCCTGCAAGAGCACGCCGCTCAAGGCCGGGTCGGGATTCCCCCCGATCGGTTCACCCGTGACCCGCGCGGCGTTCTTCGTGCTCGACGAGTGGCTGCGCCCGGTGCCCCCCGGCGTGGTGGGCGAGCTGTACCTGGCCGGCCAGGGCGTCGGCGTCGGGTACTGGCGTCGCCCCGGGCTGACTGCGTCGCGATTCATGGCCTGCCCGTACGGCGAGCCGGGCGCCCGCATGTACCGCACCGGCGACCTCGTCTGCTGGGGCCCGGACGGGCAACTGCGCTACTTCGGTCGCGCCGACGAGCAGGTCAAGGTCCGCGGCTACCGCATCGAACTCGGCGAAATCCAGGCCGCGCTGTCCGCGCTCGACGGCGTCGAGCAGGCCGTCGTCGTCGCCCGCGAGGACCGTCCCGGCGACAAGCGCCTGGTGGGTTACATCACCGGGACGGCGGCTCCCGGCTCGGCGCGCGCCGCGCTGGCCGAGCGGCTCCCGGCGTACATGGTCCCGGCCGCGGTGGTGGTGCTCGACGCGTTGCCCGTGACGGTCAACGGCAAGCTCGACGCCCGCGCCCTGCCGGCGCCCGATTACCGGGCCGTGGACAACTATCGCGCCCCGAGCACCGCGGTCGAGGAGATCCTGGTCGGCATCTACGCCCAGGTTCTCAATGTCGAACGCGTCGGCGTCGACGACTCGTTCTTCGACCTGGGTGGCGATTCGCTGTCCACCATGCGCCTGGTCACCGCCATCAACGCCGCCCTGGAAAGCGACCTTCCGGTGCGCGTCGTCTTCGAGGCCCCCACCGTCGCGCAGCTGGCACCGCGCGTCGCGGAGAGCGCGGGCGGCCTCGAGCCGCTGCTGGCCTGCGAGCGGCCCGCGGTGGTGCCGTTGTCGTTCGCGCAGAACCGGTTGTGGTTCATCGATCAATTCCAGGGCCCCTCACCGCTGTACAACATGGCGGCCGCGCTGCGGCTGCGCGGGCAGCTCGACACCGAGGCCCTCGGCGCAGCGCTGGCCGACGTGGTGAGCCGCCACGAAAGCCTGCGCACCCTGTTCCCGGCGCACGAGGGAACCCCCCAGCAGGTGGTGGTGCCCGTCGAGCGCGCCGAATTCGGCTGGGACGTCATCGACGCCACCGCATGGTCGGCCGGCCGTCTGGACGATGCCATCAAGGCGGCGACCCGCTACACATTTGACCTTGCCGCCGAAATCCCCATGCGGGCACGGCTTTTCGCGGTCGCCGAGGACGAACATGTGCTGGTGATCGTGGTGCACCACATCGCCGCTGACGGCCTGTCGCTGACGCCGCTGGGCGCCGACCTGAGCGTGGCCTACACCAGCCGGTGCGCCGGGCGGGCCCCCGGCTGGGCCGAATTGTCGGTGCAGTACATCGATTACACGCTGTGGCAGCGGGCCCAATTCGGCGATCTCGACGACAGCACCAGCCGCATCGGCAGCCAGCTGGCCTACTGGGAGCAGGCGCTGGCCGGAATGCCCGAGCGGCTGGCGTTGCCCACCGATCGGCCCTACCCGCCGATGGCCGATCAGCGCGGCGACAGCGTGGTCGTGGAGTGGCCGGCGGAGCTTCAGGAGCAGGTGCGCCGACTCGCTCGCGAGCACAACGCGACCAGCTTCATGGTGGTGCAGGCCGCGCTGGCGGTGCTGCTGTCCAAGCTCGGTGCGAGTTCCGATGTGGCGGTGGGCTTCCCGATCGCTGGTCGCCGCGATCCCGCGCTCGACCAGCTGGTCGGCTTCTTCGTCAACACCCTGGTGCTGCGCATCGACCTGGCCGGCGACCCCAGCTTCGCCGAACTGCTGGAGCGCGTGCAGGCGCGTAGCCTGGCGGCGTTCGAGCATCAGGACGTGCCGTTCGAGGTGCTGGTGGAGCGGGTCAACCCGACCCGCAGCCTGGCGCATCACCCGCTGGTGCAGGTGTTGCTGGCCTGGCAGAACTTCGCCGGGCACGACGACCCGGCCGCCGGTTTGGCGCTGGGTGACCTCGAGGTCACCTCCGTGCCGGTGGAGGACCAGTCGGCCCGGATGGATCTGGTGTTTTCGCTCGCCGAGCGCTGGAACGCCGCCGGCGAGGCCGCCGGCATCGGTGGGCGGGTCGAATTCCGCACCGACGTGTTCGACGCGGCCACCATCGAGACGCTGATCGCGCGGTTGCAGCGGGTGTTGACGGCGATGACCGCCGATCCCACCCACCTGCTGTCGTCGGTGGACCTGCTCGACGAGGCCGAGCGCACCCGCCTGAAAGAGCTTGGCAACAACGACGTTCTGACCGGCCCGGGTAACGCACCCGCGTCGATGCCCGAATTGTTCGCCACCCAGGTCGCCGCCGCGCCGGACGCCGTCGCGCTGGTGTGCGACGGCCTGTCGGTGACCTACCGCGAGCTGGACGAGGCGTCGAACCGGTTGGCGCATTGCCTTGTGGAGCGCGGCGCCGGCCCGGGACGAACTGTGGCGCTGCTGTTTTCGCGGTCGGCGGAGGCGATCGCGTCTATCCTGGCGGTGCTCAAGACGGGGGCGGCCTACCTGCCGATCGATCCGTCCTCGCCGGACACCCGGATCGAGTTCATGCTCGGTGACGCCAAGCCGGTCGTCGCGGTTACCACCGCCGATCTGGCTGGGCGGTTCCACGGGTACGACGTGACCGTCGTTGATGTCGACGATCGACGCATCGACACCCTGCCCGAAACCGGGCTGCCGCTGCCGACGCCGGACGGTGTCGCCTACCTGATCTACACCTCGGGAACCACAGGTGTCCCCAAAGGCGTTGCCATCACCCACCGCAACGTGACCCAGCTGCTCGGATCTCTGGATGCCGGCCTGCCGGCGGCGGGGGTGTGGTCGCAAAGCCACTCGCTGGCGTTCGACGTCTCGGTGTGGGAGATCTTCGGCGCGCTGCTGCGCGGCGGCCGGCTGGTGGTGGTGCCCGAATCCGTCGCGCGTTCGCCGCAGGACCTGCACGACGTCCTGGTCGCCCAGGAGGTCAGCGTGTTGACCCAGACCCCGTCGGCGGTGGCGATGCTCTCGCCCGAGGGCCTGGAGTCGGTGTCGCTGGTGATGGCCGGCGAGGCCTGCCCGGCCGAGGTGGTGGACCAGTGGGCGCCCGGACGGGTCATGGTCAACGCCTACGGCCCGACCGAGACCACCATGTGCGTGACCATCAGCGCGCCCCTGGCGCCGGGCTCGGCCGCCGCCGGGCCGGTGCCGATCGGGTCCCCGGTGCCGGGGGCGGCGCTGTTCGTGCTCGACGAGTCGCTGCGGCCGGTGCCGCCCGGCATCGTCGGGGAGCTGTACGTCGCCGGATCCGGTGTGGCCGCAGGATATGTCGGCCGCCCGAGCCTGACCGCGTCGCGATTCGTCGCCTGCCCGTTCGGCGGAGCCGGCACCCGCATGTACCGCACCGGCGACCTGGTGCGCTGGAACGCCGAGGGCCAACTGCAGTACTTCGGGCGCGCCGACGAACAGGTCAAGGTCCGCGGTTACCGCATCGAACTCGGCGAGATCCAGTCCGCGCTGGCCGGACTCGACGGCGTCGAGCAGGCCGCCGTCATCGCCCGCGAAGACCGCCCCGGTGACAAACGCCTCGTCGGTTACATCACCGGCGGCGCCGACGCGGCCGTGGTGCGCACCGCGCTATCCGAACGGTTGCCCGCCTACATGGTCCCGGCCGCGGTGATGGCTCTCGACGCACTCCCGTTGACCGCCAACGGCAAACTCGACACCCGCGCCCTGCCGGCACCCGAATACACCGCCGGTGAATACCGCGCCCCGGAGACCCCCACCGAGGAGATCCTGGTCGGCATCTACGCCGAGATCCTCGACGTGGAACGGGTCGGCGTCGACGACTCCTTCTTCGACCTCGGCGGCGACAGCATCTCCGCGATGCGGCTGATCGCCGCGATCAACGCAAGCCTGGACGCCGGCCTCGCGGTGCGCGTCGTGTTCGAGGCGCCCACGGTGGCCCAGCTAGCGCCCCGGATCGGCGAGGGCGGAACCGGGCTGGACCCGCTGACGGCCGGCGAGCGGCCGACGATCGTCCCGCTCTCGTTCGCGCAGAACCGACTGTGGTTCCTCGATCAATTGCAAGGTCCCTCACCGGTTTACAACATGGCCGCCGCGCTGCGGCTGGACGGTCCGCTCGACGCCGATGCGCTCGGAGCGGCGCTGGGCGACGTGGTGGCCCGCCACGAGAGCCTGCGCACCCTGTTCGCGGCCCCCGAGGGGACCCCGCAGCAGGTGGTAATCCCGGCGGACAAGGCCGATTTCGGCTGGGAGGTCGTCGACGCCACCGCATGGTCGGCAAGCCAGCTGGAAGAGGCGATCGGCGACACGGCCCGCTACACCTTCGACCTTTCGGCCCAAATCCCATTGCGGGCAGAGCTTTTCCGCCTCCGCGACGACCGGCATGTGCTGGCGGCCGTGGTGCACCACATCGCCGCCGACGGCATGTCCATCACCCCGCTGGTGCGCGACCTGGGGGTGGCGTATGCCAGCCGGGCCGCCGGGCACCGCCCCGACTGGACGCCGCTGCCGGTGCAGTACGTCGACTACACGCTATGGCAGCGCGCGCAATTCGGCGACCTGGACGACGGCAACAGCCGCATCGCGGCCCAGCTGTCCTACTGGGAAGACGCCCTGACCGGGATGCCCGAGCGGGTGCAGCTGCCCACCGACCGGCCCTACCCGCTGGTGGCCGACCAGCGCGGCGCCACCGTCGAAATCGATTGGCCGACCGAGCTGCAGCGGCGTATCGGCGAGGTGGCACGCCAGCACAACGCGACCAGTTTCATGGTCGTCCAGACCGCGTTGACGGTGCTGCTGTCCAAGCTCGGCGCCAATCCCGATGTGGCGGTGGGCTTTCCGATCGCCGGCCGGCGCGACCCCGCGCTCGACGAGCTGGTGGGCTTCTTCGTCAACACGCTGGTGCTGCGCGTCGATGTCGCCGGCGACCCCACCTTTGCCGAGGTGCTGTCGCAGGTGCGCCAGCGCAGCCTGTCCGCCTACGAGCACCAGGACGTGCCGTTCGAGGTGCTGGTGGAGCGGCTCAACCCGACCCGCAGCCTCACGCATCACCCGCTGGTGCAGGTGTTGCTGGCCTGGCAGAACTTCGCCGGGCACGACAGCGGCCCCGCCGCCGGGCTGTCGCTGGGCGACGTCGACGTCACACCGATGCCGGTGGACACCCAGACCGCCCGCATGGACCTGACCTTCTCGATGGGCGAGCGCTGGACCGACGGCGGTGATCCCGACGGCATCGGCGGCACCGTCGAATTCCGCACCGACGTCTTCGACGCCGCCAGCATCCGGGCGCTGATCGACCGGCTGCAGCGCGTGCTGCTCGCGATGACCGCCGATCCCGCGCGGGCGGTCTCGTCGGTCGATCTGCTCGACGACGCCGAACACGCCCGCCTCGACGAGTTCGGCAACCGCGCCGCGCTGACCGGATCGGTCGGCCACACCGATTCGGTCCCCGCGCTGTTCGCCGTCCAGGCGGCGCGCACCCCGGACGCCGTCGCTCTGGTCTGCGACGGCCGTTCGCTGACCTACCGCGAGCTGGACGAGGCATCGAACCGGTTGGCCCATTGCCTCGCGGAGCACGGTGCCGGTCCGGGACAGACTGTGGCGCTGCTGTTTTCGCGGTCGGCCGAGGCAATCGTCTCGATCCTGGCCGTGCTCAAGTCCGGGGCCGCCTACCTGCCGATCGACCCGGCGCTGCCCGAGGCGCGGATCGGATTCGTGCTCGGCGACGCCGCCCCGATCGCCGCGATCACCACCGCGGAGCTGACCGACCGGTTCGACGGCCACGACGTCGAGGTCATCGACGTCAACGACCCCGCCATCGCCAGCCAACCCACCATGGCGCTGCCGGCGCCGGGTCCGGAGAACCTCGCCTACCTGATCTACACCTCGGGCACCACCGGTGTCCCCAAAGGCGTTGCCGTCACGCATCGCAACGTCACCCAGCTGCTGACGTCCGGCGACTCGGGACTGCCGCGCTCCGGCGTGTGGTCGCAATGGCACTCGCTGGCCTTCGACGTCTCGGTGTGGGAGATCTTCGGTGCCCTGCTGCACGGCGGCCGGCTGGTCGTGGTCCCCGAAGCGATCGCGCGCTCACCCGAAGACCTGCACGCCCTGCTGATCGCCGAACAGGTCAGCGTGCTCAGCCAGACCCCGTCGGCTGCCGGGGCGCTCTCGCCCGCCGGGCTGGAGTCGGTCACGCTGGTGGTCGCCGGTGAGGCCTGCCCGTCGGAACTGGTGGACCGGTGGGCGCCGGGCCGGGCGATGATCAACGCCTACGGCCCTACCGAGGCCACGGTCTACGCCGCCATCAGCGCGCCGCTGGAGGCGGGAGCACCGGGCGTGGTGCCGATCGGCTCCCCGGTGCCGGGCGCCGCGTCGTTCGTGCTCGACGAATGGCTGCGGCCGGTGCCCCCGGGTGTGGTCGGCGAGCTGTATGTGGCCGGTGCCGGTGTGGCCTGTGGCTATTGGCAGCGGTCCGGCCTGACCGCTTCGCGTTTCGTGGCCTGCCCGTTCGGTGGGCCCGGCGCGCGCATGTACCGCACCGGCGACCTGGTGCGCTGGCGCGCCGACGGGCAGCTGGACTACCTGGGCCGCGCCGACGAGCAGG
Source organism: Mycobacterium sp. MUNTM1 (assembly GCF_054660795.1). Classification (NCBI taxonomy): domain Bacteria; kingdom Bacillati; phylum Actinomycetota; class Actinomycetes; order Mycobacteriales; family Mycobacteriaceae; genus Mycobacterium; species Mycobacterium sp. MUNTM1. Next base: position 151,831 of record NZ_BAAGDE010000001.1, on the reverse strand, counting down.
TCAAGATCCGCGGCTACCGCATCGAACTCGGCGAGGTGCGCGCCGCGCTGGCCTGGGTGAAGGGCGTCGAGCAGGCGGTCGTCATCGCCCGCGAGGACCGTCCCGCCGCCTTGCGCCTCGTCGGCTACGTCACCGGCACCGCCGACCCGGCCGCGGTGCGCGCCGCGCTGGCCGAGCGGCTGCCGGGCTATATGATTCCGACCGCGGTGGTGGTGATGCAGGCCCTGCCGCTCACCCCGAACGGCAAGCTCGACACCCGCGCCCTGCCCGCACCGGATTATCAGGACGCGGACCGGTATCGCGCCCCCGACAACGCCATCGAAGAAATCCTGGCCGGAATCTTCGCCCAGGTGCTCGGCCTCGAGCGCGTCGGCGTCGACGATTCCTTCTTCGACCTTGGCGGCGACAGCATTTCGTCGATGCAGGTGGTGACGCGGGCGCGGGCCGCCGGCCTGGTGTGCAAGACGCGCGACATCTTCGTCGAGCAGACCGTGGCCCGGCTGGCCCGGGTGGCCGAAGTGGTCGATGCCGAATCCGCCGTCGCCGACGAAGGCCTCGGGCCGGTGCAGGCCACCCCGATCATCCGGTGGCTGCAGCACGTGGAAAGCCTTGGCGGCCAAGTCGATCAGTTCAACCAGACCATGGTGGTGCAGGCTCCCACGGCGGTCACCGAGGCCGACGTCGTCACGGTGCTGCAGGCGCTGCTGGACCGCCACGCGATGCTGCGGCTGCACCTCGACACGGACGCCGCCACCGGCTGGTCGCTGACGGTGCCCGAGCCCGGCTCGGTCGATGCCCGCGCGTGCCTGCACACGGTGGACGAACTGTCCGACGAGGCGGTCATCGAGGCGCGATCGCGGTTGAACCCGGCCACCGGCGTGATGCTCAGCGCGGTGTGGGCCAGCGCCACCCGTCAACTGGTGGTGATCGTGCACCACCTGGCCGTCGACGGCGTGTCTTGGCGAATCCTGTTGCAGGACTTGAACATCGCCTGGGCCCAGCACCACAGCGGGCAGCCCGTGACGCTGCCGATGGCGGGCACCTCGTTCGCGCGGTGGTCGTCGCAGCTGGCCGAGCACGCGCACCACCCGGACGTGGTGGATCAGGCCGACACCTGGAAGCGGGTGGCGGCAACCCCCGCGGCGTTGCCCGCGGTGCGTCCCGACGTGGACACCTTCGCCACGGCCGGACACCACTCCATGGAACTCGACACCGAGACCACCGGCGCGCTGCTCGGTGACGTCCCGGCCGCGTTCCACGCCGGCGTGCAAGACATCCTGCTGATCGCATTCGGGCTGGCGTGCGCCGAATTCGCCGACGATTCCGGCGCGCCGATCGGCATCGACGTCGAAGGCCACGGGCGCCACGAGGAACTCGGACGCGACGTCGACCTGTCCCACACCGTGGGGTGGTTCACCACCAAGTACCCGGTTTCTCTTGCGGTACAAGGTGTTTCGTGGGCTCAGGTAGCTTCCGGCGGCGCCGCGCTGGGCGCGGTGCTCAAAGACGCCAAGGAACAGCTGCGGGCCCTGCCGGACCCGCTGAGCTACGGATTGCTGCGCTACCTGAACACCGACGTCGACCTGGACGCCCCGGAGCCGCCGATCGGCTTCAACTACCTGGGGCGCCAAGGCGGCGCGGCCGAGCTCACCGACGACATGTGGCGCCCCGAGCCGGACGGCTGGTCGGTCACCCGGGCGGCGACCGCGATCCCGATGCCGCTGATGCACACCGTCGAGCTGAACGCGGTCACGGTCGAGGCCGAGGGCGGCCCGCGGCTGCACGCCAACTGGACCTGGGCGCCGTCGGCGTTCAGCGACGAGCAGGTCACCCGCCTGGGACGGCTGTGGTTCGAGGCCCTGGCCGGCATCTGCGCGCACGTGCGTTCCGGCGGCGGCGGCCTCACGCCGTCGGACATCGCCCCGGCCCGCCTGAGCCAACAGCAGCTCGATCAGCTTGCGCGGCAACACCACATCGCCGACGTGCTGGCGCTGACCCCGGTCCAGCAGGGCCTGCTCTTCCACGCCAACACCGCGCAGGCGACCGACGACCTCTATGCGGGACAGCTGGACATCGGCATCGCCGGCCCGCTCGACGCCGGCCGCCTGCGGGACGCGGTGCAGGCGATGATCCGGCGCCATCCCAACCTGGTGGCCCGGTTCTGCGACCAGTACGACGAGCCCGTGCAGGTCATCCCGGCCGACCCGGCGGCGGCCTGGCAGTACCTCGAACTGGACGGCGACGCGGGCGCCGACGCGCGGGTCGAGCGGCTGTGCGCCGCCGAACGCGCCGCGGTCTGCGACGACCTCGCCGACCAGCCGGCCTTCCGGGCGGCGCTGGTCCGCACCGCACCCGAGCGCCATCGGCTGGTGCTGACCAACCACCACATCGTGCTCGACGGCTGGTCGATGCCGATCCTGCTGGGGGAGATCTTCGCCGGCTACTACGGCCAGCGCCTGCCGGCGGCCGCGCCCTACCGCGGCTTCGTCGACTGGCTGGCCCAGCGGGACATCGACGCCGCCCGCACGGCCTGGGCCGAGGTGTTCGCCGGCTTCGACGCGCCGGCCCTGGTCGGCCCGCAGAACCGCACCGAACTCGGGCCGCAGAGCGTCGAGTCGTTCACGCTGCCGGCCGAGCTCAGCCAGGCCATCACCGACCTGGCCCGCGCGCACCACACCACCGTCAACACCGTGCTGCAGGCCGCCTTCGCGCAACTGCTCTGCGGCCTGACCGGGCAAGGCGACGTCGTGTTCGGCACCACCGTGTCGGGCCGTCCCGCCGAGGTCGCCGGCGCCGACACCATGGTGGGCCTGCTCATCAACACGGTGCCGGTGCGGGCGAACATCACCGCGACCACCACCACCGCCGAGCTGCTCGACCAACTGCAGGGCGCCTACAACCACACGCTCGACCATCAGCACCTGGCGCTCAACGAGATTCACCGCATCACCGGCCAGGACCAGCTGTTCGACACCCTGTTCGCGTACGAGAACTATCCGATCGACGCCAGCGCGCTGTCGGCCGACCAGGAGCTGGCCGTCACCGACATCACCAGCCGGGAATCGACCCATTACCCGCTGACCGTGCAGGCCCAGCCCGGCGAAAAACTGCGCCTGCAGGTCGAATACGACACCCACGTCTTCGACGCGGCGCGGGTCGCAACGCTGATCGAGCGGCTGCACCGGCTGCTGGTCGTCATGACCACCGACCCGACGCGGCGGCTGTCCTCGATCGACGTGCTCGACGACGCCGAACACGACCGGCTGGACGGCTGGAGCAAGCGGGCCGGATTGGCCCAACCCGGCACGTCGGAGTCGATCCCGGCGTTGTTCGCCGCGCAGGCGGCGCGCAGCCCGGGGGCCGCGGCGGTCACCTTCGAGGGCCGGTCGATGTCGTACCGGGAGCTCGACGAGAAGTCGAACCGGTTGGCGCACTTGCTGATTGAGCGCGGGGTGGGCCCGGGCGAGTCCGTTGCGCTGTTGTTCCCGCGCTCGGCCGACGCGATCGTGGCCATCCTGGCGGTGCTGAAAGCCGGTGCGGCCTACCTGCCGATCGACCCGGCGCTCCCGGCGGCGCGCATCGAGTTCATGCTCACCGACACAGCGCCGATGGCCGCGGTCACCGTCGCTGCGCTGGCGGACAAGCTGGGCGCGCACCACCTGACCGTGATCGACATCCACGACCGCGCCGTGGGCCGCCAGCCGCGCACGGCCCCGCCGGCGCCGGCCCCCGAACACGTCGCGCACATCATCTACACGTCTGGCACCACCGGTGTGCCCAAGGGAGTGGCGGTCAGCCACCGCAACGTGACCCGGCTGTTCGACGCGCCGACCGTCTGCGTGCAGCTGTCGGCCGACCAGGTGTGGACCCAGTTCCACTCGTACGCCTTCGACTTCTCGGTGTGGGAGATCTGGGGCGCGCTGCTGCACGGCGGCCGGCTGGTCGTGGTACCCGATTCGGTCGCCCGCTCGCCCATGGAGTTCCACGCCCTGCTGGTCGCCGAGCAGGTCACCGTGCTGAGCCAGACGCCGTCGGCGGTGCGGATGCTGTCGCCCCAAGGCCTGGACTCTGCGGCGCTGGTGATCGGCGCCGAGCCCTGCCCGCCCGAGCTGGTGGACCGCTGGGCGCCGGGGCGCACGATGGTCAACGTCTACGGCCCGACCGAGGCCACCATCCTCGCGACGGCGAGTACGCCGCTGGCCGTCGGGTCGGGAGCGCCGCCGATCGGCTCGCCGGTGCCCGGCGCCGCCTTGTTCGTCCTGGACGGGTGGCTGCGCCCGGTGGCGGCCGGGGTGGTCGGCGAGCTGTACGTCGCAGGTCGCGGCGTCGGTTACGGGTACGTGCGCCGCCCCGGGCTGACGGCCACGCGGTTCGTGCCCTGCCCGTTTGGCGAACCCGGATCGCGGATGTATCGCAGCGGCGACCTGGTGCGCTGGGGCCCCGACGGGCAGCTGCAGTACCTGGGCCGCGCCGACGAGCAGGTCAAGATCCGCGGTTACCGCATCGAGGTCGGCGAGGTGCGCTCGGCGCTGGCCGCGCTGGACGACGTCGACCAGGCCGTCGTCATCGCCCGCGAGGACCGGCCCGGCGACAAGCGCCTCGTCGGCTACATCACCGGCGCCGCCGATCCTGCCGAGGCCCGCGCGCAGCTGGTCGAGCGGCTGCCGGGCTACATGGTCCCGGTGGCGGTGGTGGTGCTCGACGCGCTGCCGATGACCCTGAACGGCAAGCTCGACGTGCGCGCGCTGCCGGCCCCCGAATACTCGGCGGCCGGGTACCGCTCGCCGACCACCCCCACCGAGGAGATCCTGGCCGGCATCTACGCCCACGTGCTCGGTGTCGAGCGAGTCGGCGTCGACGACTCCTTCTTCGACCTCGGCGGCGACAGCATCTCCGCGATGCGGGTGATCGCGGCCGTCAACAGCGCCATGGACGTCGGCATCCAGGTCCGCGTCATCTTCGAGTCGCCCACCGTCGCCCAGCTGGCGCCGCGCGTCGGCGAGGACACCGGCCGGCTGGACCCGCTGGTGGCGGGCGAGCGGCCGGCGGTCATCCCGCTGTCGTTCGCGCAGAGCCGGCTCTGGTTCCTCGACCAGCTGCAGGGGCCGTCGCCGGTCTACAACATGGCGGCCGCGCTGCGGATGCACGGACGCCTCGACGTCGGAGCGCTGGGCGCGGCGCTGGCCGACGTGGTGGGCCGCCACGAGAGCCTGCGCACGGTGTTCGCCGCCACCGACGACACGCCGCAGCAGGTGGTGATCCCGGTCGAGCAAGCCGACCTGAGCTGGCGGACCGTCAACGCCCGCGGCTGGTCGGCGAGCCGGCTGCGGGAGGCCATCGACGCCGCGGCCCGCGAGACCTTCGACCTGGCCACCCAAATCCCGTTGCGCGCTTCGCTGTTCCGCGTCGACGACGACGAGTACGTGCTGGTCGCGGTGGTGCACCACATCGCCGCGGACGGCTGGTCGCTGCGGCCGCTGGTCCGCGACCTGGGCATGGCGTATGCCAGCCGGTGCGCCGGGCGGGCCCCCGACTGGGACCCGCTGGCCGTGCAGTACGTCGACTACACGCTGTGGCAGCGCGCCCAGTTCGGCGAGCTCGCCGACAGCGGCAGCCGCATCGCCGGGCAGCTGGCCTACTGGCAGGACGCGCTGGCCGGCATGCCGGAGCGGTTGCAGCTGCCCACCGACCGGCCCTACCCGGCGATCGCCGACCAGCGCGGCGCGGCCGTCGAGGTGGACTGGCCCGCCGACCTGCAGCAGCAGGTCGCGGGGCTGGCCCGCGAGTACAACTCCACCAGCTTCATGGTGGTGCAGGCCGCCCTGGCGGTGCTGCTGTCCAAGATCAGCGCCAGCACCGACGTGGCGGTCGGCTTCCCGATCGCCGGAAGGCGCGACCCCGCGCTCGAGGACCTGGTCGGCTTCTTCGTCAACACCCTGGTGCTACGCGTCGACCTGGCCGGCGACCCGAGCTTCACCGAGCTGTTGACCCGGGTGCGCACGCGCAGCCTGGAGGCCTTCGAGCATCAGGACGTGCCGTTCGAGGTGCTGGTCGAGCGGGTCAACCCGACCCGTAGCCTGACGCATCACCCGCTGGTGCAGGTGATGCTGGCCTGGCAGAACTTCGCCGGGCAGGACAGCGAACCGGGCGCCGCCCTGGCGCTGGGCGACGACGTGCAGGTCACGTCGATACCGCTGGACACCCAGGTCGCCCGCATGGATCTGGTGTTCTCGCTGGCCGAGCGCTGGGCCGAGGACAACGAGCCCGCCGGGATCGGCGGGCGGGTGGAGTTCCGCACCGACGTGTTCGACGCGGAGACGATCCGGACGCTGATCGCGCGGCTGCAGCGTGTGATGGAGGCGATGACGGCCGATCCCACCCGCGCGCTGTCGACGGTCGATCTGCTCGACCGGCGTGAGCACGCCCGCCTGGACGTCCTCGGCAACCGCGCGGTGCTCGCCGCCCCCGCCAGCACCGAGGCGTCGGTGCCGGGGTTGTTCGCCGAGCAGGTGGCCCGGATCCCGGACGCGGTGGCGCTGCGCTGCGACGACCGCTCGTGGACCTATCGCGAACTCGACGAGGCCGCCAACCGGCTGGCCCACCGCCTGGCCGGGCTGGGCGTCGGCCGCGGCGACCGGGTGGCCCTGCTGTTCCCGCGGTCGGCCGAGGCCATCGTGTCGATCCTGGCCGTGCTCAAGGCCGGGGCCGCGTACCTGCCGATCGATCCGGGGCTGCCGGCCGAGCGGATCGGGTTCATGCTGGCCGACGCCGCGCCGATGGTCGCGATCAGCACCGCCGAGCTGGCAGAGCGGCTGTACGGCCACCACGTCGCCGTCATCGACGTCGGTGATATCGAGGCCCCCGCCGTCCGGAACCTCAACGCCCAGCCGTCGACCCCGCTGCCGATGCCGAACGCCGACGACATCGCCTACCTGATCTACACCTCTGGCACCACCGGTGTCCCCAAAGGCGTTGCCGTCGCGCATCGCAACGTCGCGCAGCTGCTGGCGTCGGGGGAGTCCGGCCTGCCGCGCGAGGGCGTCTGGTCGCAGTGGCACTCGCTGGCCTTCGACGTCTCGGTCTGGGAGATCTTCGGCGCGCTGCTGCAGGGCGGGCGGCTGGTGGTCATCCCCGACTCGGTGGTCCGGTCGCCGGACGACTTCCACGCGCTGCTGGTCGCCGAAGGGGTCACCGTGATCAGCCAGACCCCGTCCGCGGCCGACGTGCTGTCGCCCGAGGGGCTCGAGTCCGCGGCGCTGGTGGTCGCCGGTGAGGCCTGCCCGACCGAGCTGGTCGACCGGTGGGCGCCTGGCCGCGCGATGATCAACGCCTACGGCCCCACCGAGGCGACGGTGTACGCCGCGGTCAGCGCGCCGCTGCAGGCGGGATCGCCCACTACCGGGCCAGTGCCCATCGGCTCCCCGGTGCCCGGGGCGGCGGCGTTCGTGCTGGACGAATCCCTGCGACCGGTGCCGCACGGCGTGGTCGGCGAGCTGTATGTGGCCGGCGGCGGCGTCGCGGTTGGGTACTGGCGCCGCGCCGGGCTGACCGCGTCGCGCTTCGTGGCCTGCCCGTTCGGGGCGCCCGGCTCGCGCATGTACCGCACCGGCGACCTGGTCCGCTGGGGCGCCGACGGGCAGCTGCAGTACCTGGGCCGCGCCGACGAGCAGGTCAAGATCCGCGGCTACCGCATCGAACTCGGCGAGGTGCGCTCGGCGCTGTCCGCGCTCGACGGCGTGGAGCAGGGCGTGGTCATCGCCCGCGAGGACCGTCCCGGCGACAAGCGCCTGGTCGGCTACATCACCGGGGGAGCGGACCCGGTCGAGATCCGCAGCCGGCTGACCGATCACCTGCCGGCCTACATGGTCCCGGCCGCCATTGTGACGCTCGACGCGCTGCCGCTGACGCCCAACGGCAAGCTCGACGCGCGGGCCCTGCCGGCACCCGAATACCGCGACGTCGACCGGTACCGCGCGCCCGGCACGCCCGTCGAGGAGACCCTGGCCGGCATCTACGCCCAGGTCCTGGGCGTCGACCGGGTCGGCGTCGACGACTCCTTCTTCGACCTCGGCGGCGACAGCATCTCCTCGATGCAGGTGGTCACCCGCGCGCGGGCCGCCGGCCTGGCGCTGCGCACGCGCGACATCTTCACCGAGCAGACGGTGTCCCGGCTGGCCCGGGTGGCCGGCGTGACCGACGGCGAATACGGCGTGGCCGACGAGGGCGTCGGCGACATCGCCGCCACACCGATCATCCGCTGGCTGCGCAGTGTCGACGGCCCCGTCGATCAGTTCAACCAGACGATGGTGCTGGCCGCACCTGACGGCGTCACCGAGGCGGACGTGGTGACGGTGTTGCAGGCCCTGCTGGACCGGCACGCCATGCTGCGGCTCCGAGTCGACGACGAATCCGGCGAATGGTCGCTGACGGTGCCCGAGCCCGGCTCGGTCGACGCGGCCCAGCGCGTGCACGCCGTGGACGAGCTGTCCGACGCGGCGATCATCGAGGCGCGGTCGCGGTTGAACCCGGCCGCCGGCGTGATGCTCAGCGCGCTGTGGGTGGCCTCCAGCCGCCAGCTGGTGCTGATCGTGCACCACCTGGCCGTCGACGGTGTGTCCTGGCGGGTGCTGCTGGAAGACCTCAACATTGCCTGGGGCCAGCACCACCACGGGCAGCCGATCGCGCTGCCGCCGGGCGGGACGTCGTTCGCCCGCTGGGCCGCGCTGCTCGCCGAGCACGCGTCGTCGCCGGCCGTGGTCGCGCAGGCCGACGCCTGGCGGCAGGTCGCCGCGACGCCGGCCGCCCTGCCGCCGGTGCGGCCCGAGGTCGACACCTACGAGACCGCCGAGAACATGTCGGTGACGCTGGACGCGAAGACCACCCGCACGCTGCTGGGCGAGGCGCCGGCCGCGTTCCACGCCGGCATCAACGACATCCTGCTGGTCGGGTTCGCGCTGGCCTGGGCCGAGTTCTTAGGTTCCAGGGGTGCTGTCGGCTCGCCGATCGGCATCGACGTCGAGGGCCACGGCCGCCACGAGGAGCTGGCCCCCGGAGTGGACCTGTCCCGCACCGTGGGCTGGTTCACCACCAAATACCCGGTCGCGCTGAACGTCGGCGGGCTGTCCTGGGCGCAGGTCACGGCCGGCGGGCCGCTCCTGGGCGCGCTGGTCAAGGACGCCAAGGAGCAGCTGCGCGCGCTGCCGGATCCGCTGAGCTACGGGTTGCTGCGCTACCTGAACACCGAGGTCGACCTGGACGGCGCCGACCCGGCGATCGGGTTCAACTACCTGGGCCGGTTGGGCGGCGCCGCCGCCGAGCTGTCCGACGAGCTGTGGCGGGTCAGCCCGGACGGCTCGTCGGCCACCGCCATCAGCACCGCGGTGCCGATGCCGCTGATGCACACCGTGGACCTCAACGCCGGCACCATGGACACCGCAGACGGCCCGCAGCTGCACGCCAACTGGACGTGGGCGGCCTCGGCGCTGGACCGCGAGCAGGTCATGCGGCTGAGCCGGCTGTGGTTCGAGGCACTGGCCGGCATCTGCGCCCACGTGCGCTCCGGTGGCGGCGGCCTGACGCCGTCGGACATCCTCCCGGCCCGCCTGGGCCAGCAGCAGATCGACGAGCTCGAGCGGCGCCTGCGGATCGCCGATGTGCTGCCGCTGACCCCGCTGCAGGAGGGGCTGCTCTTCCACGCCAACACCACGCGGGGCAACGACGACCACCTGTACGTCGTGCAGCTCGATCTCACCCTGACCGGGCCGCTGGACGGCGACCGGCTGCGCGACGCGATGCACGCCGTGGTCGGCCGGCACCCGCACCTGGTGGCCCGATTCTGCGACCAGTACGACGAGCCGGTCCAGATCATCCCGGCGAATCCCGCGATGGTGTGGCGGCGCCTCGAGTTCACGCCGAACGGCAGCGAGCCCGAAGAGAAGATCCGGCGGCTATGCGCCTCCGAGCGTGCCGCGGTCTACGACCTGGCCGACCAGCCCGCCGTCCGCGCGGCGCTGGTACACACGGGCGACGACCGGCACCGGCTGGTCCTCACCATCCACCACATCGTGCTCGACGGCTGGTCGGTACCGATCCTGCTGAACGAGACGTTCGCCTGCTACACCGGGCAGCGGCTGCCCGCGCCCGCGCCGTATCGCAGGTTCGTCACCTGGCTGGCCGGCCGCGACCTGGACGCCGCGCGCGCGGCGTGGGGTGAGGTGCTCGACGGCTTCGACACCCCGACGCTGGTCGGCCCGCCGCAACGGCTGGAGTTCGGCGCCCGCGGCGTGCAATCGTTCGCGCTGTCCGAGGACACCACCCGGGCGCTCAGCGAGCTGGCCCGCTCCAGCCACACCACCGTCAGCACCGTGCTGCAGGCCGCGTGGGCGCAGCTGTTGGCCTGGCTGACCGGCCAGCACGACGTCGCCTTCGGCACCACGGTGTCGGGCCGGCCGGCCGAGGTCGCCGGCGCCGAATCGATGGTGGGTCTGATGATCAACACCGTCCCGGTGCGCGCCAACATGGCGCCGGCGACCACCACGATCGAGCTGCTCGGCCAGCTGCAGCGCGGTCACGCCGAGACGCTCGACCATCAGCACCTGTCGCTGAGCGAGATGCACCGGATCACCGGCCACGAGAAGCTCTTCGACACCCTGTTCGCCTACGAGAACTATCCGCTGGACGCCTCGGCGATGGCGGTCGATCACGAACTGACGATCGCCGACGTCAACATGTTCGAGCGCAACCACTATCCGCTGACCATTCAGGCGGCGCTGTCCGGGCAGGAACTGGGCTTGCGGGTGGAGTATGACACCGGCGTCTTCGACACGGCGACCATCGAGGCGCTCGGCGACCGGCTGGAGCGGGTGCTGCTGGCGATGACGGCCGATCCGGACCGCCCGCTGTCGGCGGTGGACCTGCTCGACGCGCCGGAGCACACCCGCCTGGACGAGATCGGTAACCGCGCGGCGCTGGACCGGCCGCTGCCGGCGCTGCCGTCGATTCCCGCCCTGTTCGACGCTCAGGTCACCGACCGGCCCGACGCGGTCGCGATCACCTGGGGCGGCACGTCGATGACCTACCGCGAGATCGACGAGGCCGCCAACCGGCTGGCCCACCTGCTCGCCGCGCAGGGTGCGGGCCCGGGAGAGTCTGTGGCGCTGCTGTTCTCGCGGTCGGCGCAGGCGATCGTGGCGATCCTGGCGGTGCTCAAGACGGGCGCGGCCTACCTGCCCATCGACCCGGCGGCGCCCGGCACCCGGATCCGTTTCATGCTCGACGACTCCGCGCCTATCGCCGCCGTCACCACGGCGGGCCTGCGGTCGCGGCTGAACGGGTCCGACCTGACGGTCATCGACATCGAGGACCCGCGGATCGAGCACCAGGCCGCCACGCCGCTGCCGGCACCCCCGGCGGACGACATCGCCTACGTCATCTACACCTCGGGCACCACCGGTGTCCCCAAGGGCGTCGCCATCACCCACCGCAACGTGACCCAGCTGCTGGTGTCCCTGGACGCGGGCCTGCCGCGGGTGGGCGTGTGGACGCAGAGCCACTCGTACGCCTTCGACGTCTCGGTCTGGGAGATCTTCGGCGCGCTGCTGCGCGGCGGCCGGCTGGTCGTGGTGCCCGAGTCGGTGGCGCGCTCGCCGAAGGACTTCCAGGCCCTACTCGTCGACGCGGAGGTCACCGTGCTGACCCAGACGCCGTCGGCGGTCGCGATGCTCTCGCCGGAGGGGCTGGATTCGGTGGCGCTGGCGGTGGTCGGGGAGGCCTGCCCGCCCGAGGTGGTGGACCGGTGGGCGTCGGGCCGGGTGATGATCAACGCCTACGGCCCGACCGAGACCACCATGTGCGTGGCGATCAGCGCCCCGCTGACGCGGGGTTCCGGGACGCCGCCGATCGGGTCGCCGGTGGACGGCGCGGCCCTGTTCCTGCTCGACCCGTGGCTGCGGCCGGTGCCCGCGGGTGTGGTCGGCGAGTTGTATGTGGCCGGCGACGGTGTGGCCGCCGGGTACGTCGGGCGGCCCGGGCTGACGGCGTCGCGGTTCGTGGCGTGCCCGTTCGGGGCACCGGGAACGCGCATGTATCGCACCGGTGACCTGGTCTGCTGGGGCCGCACTGGTTCCGGTGACGGGCAGCTGCACTACTTCGGCCGCGCCGACGAGCAGGTCAAGATCCGTGGCTACCGCATCGAACTCGGCGAGGTCCAGGCCGCGCTGGCCGCACTCGACGACGTCGACCAGGCCGTGGTGATCGCGCGCGAGGACCAGCCCGGCGTCAAGCGTCTGGTCGGGTACATCACCGGGACCGCCGACCCGGGCGAGGCGCGCACCGCGCTGGCCGGGCGGCTGCCCGTCTACATGGTTCCCGCGGCGGTGGTCGCGCTCGATGCGCTGCCGTTGACGCCCAACGGCAAACTCGATACGCGAGCCCTGCCGGCGGCGCAGTACACCGGCAGCGGGTACCGGGCCCCGTCCACGGCGACCGAGCGGGCCCTGGCGGACATCTACGCCCAGGTGCTCGGCGTCGAGCGGGTGGGGGTCGACGACTCGTTCTTCGACCTGGGCGGCGACAGCATCGCGGCGATGCGCGTGGTCGCCGCGGTCAACGCCGGGCTCGGCGTTGACCTGGCGGTACGCACCCTGTTCGACGCGCCCACCGTCAAGGCGTTGAGCGAGCGGCTGCAGGGCGGGGCGACGGACGCCGACGAGGTGGTCCCGGTGCAGACCCTGAAGGAGGGGTCCGGCGCGCCGCTGTTCTGCATCCACCCGGCGGGCGGGGTGAGCTGGCCCTACCAGGTGCTCGGCAGGTACGTGGACTCCGCGATCTTCGGCATCCAGCAAATCCCGCAGGACGGCAAGGCCGCTCCGCGGTCCATCCGGGAAATGGCCGAGATCCACGCCGACCGGATTCAGGAGGTCTATCCGGGCGGGCCCTACAACATCCTGGGCTGGTCGTTCGGCGGCGTCGTCGCCCACGAGATCGCCATCGAGCTGCAGCGCCGCGGCTGCGTGATCGGGCGCCTGATCCTGCTCGACGCCCAACCCAGCATCGACGACGGCATCGCCCTGCCGGAGCATGCGCTGAGCGAGCGGCAGGTGCTTGACGACGTCTTGCGGGCCTACGACATCAGCACCGACGGGCACACCGGCCCGCCCACCGATGAGCAGCTGGCGGAACTGCTGCGCGAGTCGGGCGTCTCGGACGTCTCCCGGCACCGGCAGCTCGTCGATTTGCTGGTCGGCAACCTCAACGACAACATCGAGCTGTACCGGCTCCACGAACCGAGGCTCTTCGACGGTGACCTCAGCGTCTTCTCCGCGGTGCGGGATCAAAGCGATCGAGGTTCGCTGCTGGCCCGATCCTGGGAGCCCTACGCCTCCGGTGACGTCCTGACGTTCGCGGTCGACTGCACGCACAACGAGATGCTGACCGCCGACTCGGTCGAGATGTACGGCGAACAGCTTCGGCGTCTGGTCCGCGCGGATCAGCGTCGCGAACTGGCCCCGCACGAACGGTTCAACGCGGCGTCCGGCGACGACGAGCGGCCCACCACGTCATGAGCGTTCCCGCCGATTCGGGGCGACGATGCGACCCAGTTCACACATCGGTCGATCGCGGTGATCACCATGTGTTGATCGCCGCCGCAGGTGGCCTTTTGCAGCGCTTTTCGCGGAGCTCATGCGCGCTTCGAATCGGACAACGGTAGGGTCGAAGACGTGTGCGGAGTCACCGGGGAGGTACGGCTCGACGGGCAGGCGCCCGACGTAGCGGCGGTCTCAGCGATGGCGGCGGTGCTGACACCACGGGGCCCGGATACCGGCGGCGCCTGGTCGCAGGGCCGCGTTGCGCTCGGCCATCGTCGCCTCAAAATCATTGACCTGACCGAGGCCGGCGCCCAGCCGATGGTCGACTCGGAGCTGGGTCTGTCGCTGGCGTGGAACGGCTGCATCTACAACTACAAGGAGTTGCGGCAGGAGCTCAGCGGGTACGGCTACCGCTTTTTCTCGCACAGCGACACCGAGGTGCTGATCAAGGCCTACCACCGGTGGGGCGACGACTTCGTCAGCCATCTGTTCGGCATGTTCGCCTTCGCCATCGTCGAACGCGACAGCGGGCGGGTGCTGCTCGGCCGGGACCGGCTCGGCATCAAGCCGCTGTACCTGACCGAGGACAACCACCGGGTGCGGTTCGCGTCGACGTTGCCGGCCCTGCTGGCCGGCGGCGGCGTGGACACCCGGATCGACCCGGTCGCCCTGCACCAGTACATGAGCTTCCACTCGGTGGTGCCCGCGCCGAACACCATCCTGCGCGGCGTCCGCAAGGTGCCGCCCGCGTCGCTGGTGGCCATCGAGCCCGACGGCCGGCGCACCGTCACCACCTACTGGGCGCCCGACTTCACCCGCCACGCCGACCGCGCGGACTGGTCGGAGCGCGACTGGGAAGACGCCGTGCTGTCCACGCTGCGGCTGGCGGTCAAGCGCCGCCTGGTCGCCGACGTGCCGGTCGGATGCCTGCTGTCCGGGGGCGTGGACTCGAGCCTGATCGTGGGTCTGCTCGCCGAGGCCGGCCAGCACGGGCTGTCGACCTTTTCCATCGGCTTCGAGTCGGCGGGCGGCGTCAAGGGCGACGAATTCCAGTACTCCGACATCGTGGCCCGGCGCTTCGAGACCGACCATCACCAGATCCGCATCGATTCCGACCGGATGCTGCCCGCGCTGGACGGTGCCATCGGCGCGATGAGCGAGCCGATGGTCAGCCACGACTGCGTCGCCTTCTACCTGCTGAGCCAGGAAGTGTCGCGGCACGTGAAGGTCGTGCAGTCCGGCCAGGGCGCCGACGAGGTGTTCGCCGGTTACCACTGGTATCCGCCGATGGGCGAGACCGCCGCGGCCACCCTGGACGGTGCCGTCGCCCAGTACCGCGGCGCTTTCTTCGACCGCGACAACGCGGGGGTGGACGCGCTGGTCGGATCGGGCATGGTCGCGCCCGGCGATCCCAGCCTGCGCTTCGTCACCGAGCATTTCGCGCAGGCCGGCGCCGAGACCGGCATCGACCGCGCGCTGCGCCTCGACACCACCGTGATGCTGATCGACGACCCGGTGAAGCGGGTCGACAACATGACGATGGCGTGGGGGCTGGAGGGCCGGGTACCGTTCCTCGACCACGAACTGGTCGAGCTGGCGGCGACCTGCCCGCCGGAACTCAAGATCGCGCACGAGGGCAAGGGCGTCCTGAAACAGGCTGCGCGACGGGTGATTCCGTCGGAGGTCATCGACCGCCCCAAGGGCTACTTCCCGGTCCCGGCGCTGACCCACCTCGAGGGCCCGTACCTCGACATGGTCCGCGACGCCCTCTACGCGCCCACCGCCAAGGAGCGCGGTCTGTTCAACACCGACGCGGTGGACGCGCTGCTGGCCAACCCGAACGGCAAACTGACCCCGCTGCGGGGCAACGAGCTCTGGCAGATCGCCCTGCTCGAGCTCTGGTTGCAGCGTCATGGTGTAACGGGCCCGGTTGCATGACCACGGTCGATCCGTCCGGCGACCACACCGAGGCGATCACGCTCGGTCTTCATGACGCTTCGCCGCCAGAGCTGGTCGACGCGATGGCCAAGGATGTCGAGCTCGAATTGGGTTGGGGCCGGCTGATTTTCGGGCAGACCTTCGCCAATTCCCAGGAACTTGTCGAGGCGCTGCGCCGCGAGGGGCCCGGGCGTCGCGACATCTGCATCTACGCCCGCGAGTCGCACGTGGTGGTCGCCGAGGCACCCACCGAGCTGTTCATCGACCCCAGCCACACCTACCGGCTGCGTTTCACCCCCAAGACGCAGAACCTGGCGCCGGCGCCGCTGGGCGTGACCGTCCGCACGCTCAACGACCCGATCGACGCCGACGCGATGAACCGGGTCTACGTGCGCTGCGGCATGGTCCCGGCCGGCGTCGACGTGATCTGGGACAACCATCAGCACGTGCCGGCGGTGAAGTATCTGCTCGCGGTGCGCGACGAGGACGGGGCCGTGGTCGGCACGGTCACCGGCGTCGACCACGAGTTGCTGTTCAACGACCCGGAAGAGGGATCGAGCCTGTGGACGCTGGCGGTCGATCCGGCCGCCGGGCTGCCGGGGGTCGGGGGCGCCCTGACCAAGGCGCTGGCCGAGCACTTCCGCAGCGCGGGCCGCGCGTACATGGACCTGTCGGTGGCGCACGACAACGCCGCCGCCATCGGCCTTTACGAGAAGCTGGGTTTTCGGCGCGTGCCGGTGCTGGCGATCAAGCGCAAGAACGCGATCAACGAGCCGCTGTTCACCCCGCCCCCGGAGACGATCGACGACCTCAACCCCTACGCCCGGATCATCGCCGACGAAGCGTTGCGCCGCGGGATCTGGGTCGAGGTGCTCGACGCCGAGACGGGCGAGATGCGCCTGACCCACGGCGGCCGCAGCGTCGTCACCCGGGAATCGCTGTCCGAGTACACCTCCGCGGTGGCGATGTGCCGCTGCGACGACAAGCGGCTGACGCGGCGCCTGGTCTCCGAGGCGGGCATCACCGTGCCGCGCGCCCGGTTGGCCACCTTCGACGAGGGCGACTTCGCCTTCCTCAAGGAGGTCGGCGAGGTCGTCGTCAAACCGACGCGAGGCGAGCAGGGCAAGGGCATCACCGTCGGCGTCCTGCCGGACAACGGGCCCGACGACCTCAGCTCCGCGCTGGCGCGGGCCCGCCAGCAGCACTCGGACGTGCTGATCGAGCAGCGGGTGACCGGCGACGACCTGCGCCTGGTGGTGATCGACGGCCGCGTCGTCGCCGCCGCGCTGCGGATGCCCCCGGAGATCATCGGCACCGGGGAGCACAGCGTGCGGGACCTGATCGCGGCCGAGAGCCGGCGCCGCTCGGCGGCCACCGGCGGCGAGTCCCGCATCCCGCTCGACGACCTCACGGAGTCGACGATCGCCGAGGCCGGCTGGAACCTGGATGACGTGCTGCCGCAGGGGACTCGGCTGCGGGTCCGGCGCACGGCCAACCTGCATCAGGGCGGCACCATCCACGACGTCACCGCGCACGTGAACAGCGAACTGTGCCGCGTCGCGGTGAAGGCGGCCGAGGCGATCGGCATCCCGGTGACCGGCATCGACCTGCTGGTGCCCGACGTCACCGGCGCCGACTACGCCTTCATCGAAGCCAACGAGCGCCCGGGGCTGGCCAACCACGAACCCCAGCCCACGGCCGCGGCCTTCATCGACTTCCTCTTTCCCGGCCACCCCGGCCAGCCGCAGGCCTGGACTCCCGAGGAGTCCCGGTCCGATCGTGGGTGACGCCCGCTGAGTGGGTAGATCTCTGTCACAGCCGAACGGAGACCGCATGAGTGCGAGCGCGCAAACCAAGACCATCTCGACGCATGTGCCGGCCCGGTTGGACCGGCTGCCGTGGTCGCGGTTTCACTGGCGCGTCGTCGTCGGCCTCGGTGGCGTGTGGGTGCTCGACGGGCTCGAGGTCACCATGGTGGGCAACGTCTCAGCCCGGCTCATGGAGCAGGGCAGCGGCATCTCGTTGAACGCCGCGCAGATCGGCATGGCGGCCGCGATCTATATCGCCGGGGCGTGTTCGGGGGCGCTGTTCTTCGGCCACCTGACCGACCGCTTCGGCCGGCGCAACCTGTTCATCCTCACCCTGGCGATCTATCTGGTGGCCACCGTCGCCACCGCGTTCGCGTTCGCCCCCTGGTATTTCTTCCTGACCCGGTTCTTGACCGGCTCCGGCATCGGCGGCGAATACGCCGCCATCAACTCGGCCATCGACGAACTGATCCCGGCGCGGGTCCGCGGCCGGGTCGACCTGGTGATCAACGGAACCTATTGGCTGGGTTCGGCCGCCGGTGCGGGCGGCGCGCTGATCCTGCTGAACACGTCGAACTTCCCAGCCAACGTCGGCTGGCGGCTCGCGTTCGGGATCGGCGCCATCCTCGGCATCTTCGTGCTGCTGGTGCGGCGCAACGTTCCGGAGAGCCCGCGTTGGCTGTTCATTCACGGCCGCGACGAGGAGGCCGAGCGGATCGTCGGCGAGATCGAAGAGGCGGTCGAGCAGGAGACCGGCCAACCGCTGCCCGAACCGCGGGGCAAGGCGCTGCGGATCCGCCAGCGGACCGCGATCTCGTTCCGCGAGATCGCCGCCGTCGCGTTCAAGCTCTATCCCCGCCGCGCGATCCTCGGTTTGGCGCTGTTCATCGGGCAGGCGTTCCTCTACAACGGCGTCACGTTCAACCTCGGCACGCTGCTCAGCCGGTTTTACGCCGTGCCGTCGGACATGGTGCCGGTGTTCTTCGTGCTGTGGGCCCTGAGCAATTTCGCCGGGCCGCTGGTGCTCGGGCACCTGTTCGACACCGTCGGCCGCAAGCCGATGATCACGTTGACCTACATCGGTTCCGCTGTCGCGGTGGTGGCGCTGGCGATCGTGTTTGTGACCCAGGCCGGCGGCGTCTGGGCCTTCATCGGCGTGCTGATCGTGGCGTTCTTCTTGGCGTCGGCGGGCGCCAGCGCGGCGTACCTGACGGTCAGCGAGATCTTTCCGATGGAGACCAGGGCGCTGGCGATCGCGTTCTTCTACGCGATGGGCACGGCGATCGGCGGCATCACCGGCCCGCTGCTGTTCGGTCAGCTGATCAACTCGGGCATGCGCAGCGAGGTCGTCTGGTCGTTCCTCATCGGGGCGGTCGTGATGGCCGCGGCGGGCCTGGTCGAGCTGTGGCTGGGCATCAACGCCGAGCGGCGCCCGCTCGAGGAGCTGGCGTTGCCCCTGACCGTGGAAGACGCTGAGCGCCAAGAGGATTCGGAGCCGGTCACGGACTAGAGTGGGCCGAGCAGCCGCCCCAGGCGGTACGGGCCGAACATCGTCCCCGACCGCGACCCCTGCGCGTCGCTCATCGCCGACTCCCATCCACTCGCCGCAGGAAAAGTACAACATTCCCGCGTGCGGCGATCGCGGCTCGCCCGGCCGGCGGCCCCTTTGGGCGGCTTACTATCCGGTGAGTTTCGTCAGCCAGGCCGGGTTCTGGTAGTTCACCGCGATCGTGCCGTCCCACACGAAGGGCGTGGAATTGCCGTTGTCCGCCGACAGGGTCGCGTAGCCGTTCGCCGCTTTCGCCTTGGCGCCACCGGCGTTCGTCCAGACCGGCGGGCGCCCCACGCGGTGGGCTGCAGCCCCGGTGCGACGGACGCCAGGGGTTGCCCGGCGGCCGACGGTGCCGGCCAGGCGCCGACGGGCTGTTGGTGCGGCGCGGGGGCGCCGGCCGCGCAGCCGGCGGCGGGCTGGCCGGCGAATGCGGCCGGGGGCGTTGCCATTTGGCTGCGCTGCAGGATGTCGGTGGCCCGATCCTGGTCGGGTGCGGCCAGCGCGCTGTAGGCGGCCGCCGACAGGTCGCCGCAGGTGAGGAACCCGTCCGCGGGGTCCTTGGCCATGCCGCGGGCGATGACCCCGTCGAAGGCGGCCGGGATGCTGGGCCGGGCCGCGCTCGGACGCGGGATCGGCTGGTGTACGTGCGCGCCCATCACGGTGAGCTGGTCGCCGGTGTAGGGCGGCGAGCCGGTCAGGCATTCGTACAGCACGCAGGCCAGCGCGTAGATGTCGGCTTTCGCGGTGACCTCGCAGTCGCCGAACCGTTCCGGGGCCATGTATTTGGCGGTGCCCACGGTGGTTCCGAATTGCGTGAGTTTTTCGTCGGAAGTGGCGCTGGCGATGCCGAAATCGACAAGGTAGGCGAAGTCGTCGGCGCTCACCAGAATGTTTTCCGGCTTCACGTCGCGGTGCAGGATCCCGGCGGCGTGGGCGGCGTCGAGCGCCGAACCGATCTGGCGGACGATCGCTATCGCCCGCGGCGGGGAGATCGGCCCGTAGCGCTTCAGCATGCCGGCCAGGTCTTTGCCGTCGATCAGCCGCATGTCGACGTACAGCTGACCGTCGATCTCGCCGAAATCGTGGATGGGGACGACGTGCGGTTCGTGCAGCCGTCCGGCGGTGCGGGCCTCGCGTTGCATCCGCGAGCGGAAGACCGGGTCGTTGGACAGGGTGCGCGACATCAGCTTCAGGGCCACGATGCGCTCGCGGACCGTGTCCTCGGCCTCGTAGACGTCGCCCATGCCGCCGCGACCGACCAACCGCCGCAGCCGATACGGCCCGAATTGCGTACCCTCCCGCGAATCCGCGGTCGTGTCACCCATCGAACACTCCTCACCCGCCGGCCGTGCGCCGCAAAACCGGCCGCCGGCCCCGGCGCCCTTGCCGGCGACCGCGCCGTCTCCGCGTATGCGGTGGCATGCAGGCATAAGGCTAAGGTTTTCGCGACCGGGCGGCACGGCGAATTGCGAAAGCCAGCTAATTCGACGGCACGGAATTAACGGGTGTCGTCGTCACCGGTGGCGCGTTCGGTGAGCCCTTCTCGGGACAGCGCCCGGACGAATCCGTAGGCTTGCATCCCGGCCGGTCCGGGATTGTCGAAGATCCATTCGTTGATCTTTTCCAGCGCATTGGCCAGGTCGTCGCGCTTGACCCGCACCAGGTAGGTCTTCCGGTCGTCGTCGGGATCCTCGATGGAGTCCGCGACAGCGACGGGATTTTTGAACGCATACGCGATGCCGTGCACCGCATCGTGGTTCAGCGCCCATTGAATTTCGCTGGGGCGCAGTCGGTTCACCGCCAGATTACGGTAATCATGATCGTGGTCTGAACTGCTCACCTGGCCGGTGATCCTATTCTTGATCGGGTTGGAAACCGGGCATTTTCATCATAGGAACAGGCGCCGTCGGCTGCATGTTGAGCGCTTTTGCGCACCCCCATTCCGGCGGGCCCGGCCGGCTCATCGGCGATATTTCAAATACAGGTAGCCGTCGCAGACGAAAGCGTGCTCGAGTTGCATGGTGACCGGGGTGGGCAGCCGCGCCGGATGTGTCCGGTGGCCCACCGGCTGGCTCGCCGCCAATTTCGGGGCGAGGGTCACGCAGATCTCGGTGACGGCGTCGGCTTCCACCAACTCGTCCAGCAGCGTCGGTCCGCCCTCGCACAGGATGCGGTGCATGCCCCGGTCACGCAGCATCGCGACCGCACGTGCGACGTCCACCGCGTCCTCCCCGGCGACCATGACGTGTTGCCGATCGTCGTCGGGGTCCTGTCGTGCGGCGGCCTGCGCACAGGTCACCAGGATCGGCGGCTGATCCGGATTGCTGAACAGCCGGGGCGGTAGCTCACCGCTGCGGCTCACCACGGCGATCGGGGGCGGTTCGGCCCGCCCTTCGTGGTGCCGTCGGTGGCGCGCCGCATCGCTGAGCTTTACCGGTCCATAGTTTTCGGCGCGGGCGGTGCCGGCGCCGACGAGCACGACGTCGGCCAGGCCCCGCAGGATGTTCAGTAGCCGCTGATCGGTGGGGCAGGACAGTGGACCGGCGCGGCGGCCGAACGCGGCGGCACCGTCGGCGCTGAAGATCATGTTGGCGCGCACGCCATCCGGGGGATCGGCGTAGAACGGCGCGAGTTCGATGATGCTGGGGACGGCACTGATCCTGGGCGACTCGCTCACGCGCTAGGCCTCATGGCCGGGTTCCAGGTCGCGTACGTCGCCGAAGGACACCCAGGTTTCCAGTTCCTTTGGCGGACTGCCGCTCACCGGCGCCAGCAGGTGGCCGACGTGGTCGCCCAGCGAGAAGCGTTCCAGGATTTCGCCGACGAACCAGGCGGCGGCGTCGTCGAGGATGGGCAGCCGTTCGGGGCCGGGGTGCCAGGAGCATCGGCCGAACTTGTCGACCTTGTCGCTGGTCTGGCTGCCGAACAGCTCCACCACGTCCAAGTGGTCGTGGTCGAAGACGTGCACGGCCAGGTGGGAGGCGTCGTGGGCGATGCGGAAGGTGTGGTTGCGCCGGGACAGGCCGACCAGGAACCGGGGCGGATGGATGCTGGTCTGGCTGGCGAAACCCACCAGGCAGCCGGCCGGCGTGCCGTCAGCCTGCGTGGTGACGACGAACATCGGGTAGTTCAGCAGCGCCACCAGCTTGTCGAACGCTTCGGTTTCCGGGTCGGACACCCGCTCAGTCTTCCCCGTCCGGCCCGTCGGGAATCGCGCCGCCGCGAATTGCCCGGTGGCGCTGTGCGGGCGGCCTGGTGACATTTCGCCGACGTCAGGTGCGATTGCGGTTGCGCCGCAACCTCATCGGGGCAATGCGGCGCCGAATCAGGTAGGCGGCGGCGCCGACGCCCAGCACCAACACCCCGGAAAAAACGGACCACGACGGCATCGCGAACGCCAGCACCACGCAGCCCAGCAGCCCGATCACCGGAATGGCTCGGTGCGGGCGCCCCTCGTCGGGGCCGAGCGTGAACGCGGACGCGTTGGCGACGGCGTAGTAGATCAGCACGGCGAACGACGAAAACCCGATCGCGCCGCGAAGGTCGGTGGTGGCGGCCAGGATCGCGACGACGGCGCCGATCAGCAGCTCCGCGCGGTGGGGCACCCGAAACCGCGGGTGCACGGCGGCCAGGGCGTGGGGCAGGTGGCGGTCGCGCGCCATGGCCAACGTGGTGCGCGAGACGCCGAGGATGAGCGCGAGCAGGGAGCCGACCGCCGCCACCACCGCGCCCACCCGGACGACGGAGACCAGCCAACCGGCCCCCACGGCGCGGGCCGTTTCGACGAGCGGGGCGGCGGTCTGGGCGAGGCGGCCCGGTCCCAGCACCGACAGCGCCGCCACGGCCACCAGCGCGTAGACGGCCAGGGTGATGGTCAGCGCGAGCGGTATCGCCCGTGGAATGGTGCGCGACGGGTCGCGCACCTCCTCGCCCAGCGTCGCGATGCGCGCGTAGCCGGCGAAGGCGAAGAACAGCAGACCCGCGGCCTGGATGACGCCGCCCGCGGTTGCCCCCGACAGGCGGAGTTGACCGGCGCCGGACGCCCCGCAGGTGAACGCGGCGACGACGACCGCGGCCAGCACCGCCAGCACCGCGGCGACGATGATGCGGGTCAGCCAGGCCGACTTCTGCACACCGCCGTAGTTCACCGCGGTGAGCGCGACCACCGCCGCGACGGCCACCGCGTGCGCCTGCGCGGGCCACGCATAGGCGCCGACGGTCAAGGCCATCGCCGCGCACGACGCGATCTTGCCGACGACAAACCCCCACCCGGCCAGGTATCCCCAAAAGTCTCCCAGCCGTTTTCGCCCATAGACGTAGGTGCCGCCCGACGCGGGGTAGCGCGCCGCCAGCCGCGCCGAGGAGGTGGCGTTGCAGTAGGCCACCACCGCGGCCACCGCCAGGCCCAGCAGCAGGCCCGATCCGGCGGCCCGCGCGGCCGGACCCAGCGCCGCGAAAATGCCGGCGCCCATCATCGACCCCAGCCCGATCACCACCGCGTCGAAAACGCCGAGGCTCCTGCGCAGTTCGCCGCCGGTCGGGGAGACGTCGTGCACCGCTTAGCCCAGCGGGTCGTTCTGGCGCACCCCGCGGTACATGCCCCAGCGCACGATCCACGGCATCACCACGCGCTCGACCGACCAGGACGGGAAGCGGAACGCATGGCCGGTGGGCAGGAAGACCTCAAGCCCGTTGGGCTGTATACCCACCAGCGAGCCCCACCGCCGCGTCGGTGCCCGGTAGGTCCGCAACGGCCGGCCGGCGAAGTCGGCGAGGACGTTGCGCGCCACCAGGGCGTCGCCGCGGTTGCGGGCGGAGCTGCGCAGCGGATCGGTCGCCGCGACGTCGCCGACCGCGAACGCGCCCGGATGGCCGGGCACCCGCAGCTCCGGCGTGACGCGCACGAACCCGCGCTCGTCGAGCAGCTCCGCCGGCAACCATTCGGTGTTGGGCCGCACCCGCCCGATCGCCCACAGCACGGCGTCGGCGTCGGCCGGGGGTTGCCCGGTGCTCCACTGGACCGGCCCGCTGGTGAGTTCGTCGCCCGCGAACCCGTCGGTCAGCACCGCGCGGTGTCCCGGGTGCACGCCGACGCCCAGCTGGGTCAGCCGGCCCCGGATCCGCTGCCAGATCCGGGGGTGGTGCCCCTCGAGGGCGGACTGGCCGGGGAAGTACAGGTCGATCCGCTTGTCCGGCCACGTGGTTGCCATGTTGAGCGCGCTGCTTACCGCCGCGGCCCCGCCGCCCACCACGACCACCGACGCGGCGGCGGCCAGCCGGTCGTGCGCGGCGCGCAGGCCCGCGCCGATCTCGGCGGCCGACTGCATGGTGGGCTGGCGCCAAAAGCCGTTGCTGACCCCGGTCGAGATGATCAGTGCGTCGTACGGTTCCGTGAAGTCCACGCCTTCGTCGCTGCGGCCGACGACGGTTTGGGCGGCCAGGTCCACCCCGGTCAGCGTCGCCTGCACGATGCGAACGCCGTCGAGGCGGCGGAACCGATCGAACGGAATCCAGTAGTCGCGTGCCCAATCGTGCGGACGGGAGAGCCGCACGCCCAGTTCCTGGCCGCTCACCAGCGCGGGTTTGGCCGAGATCCCGATGACGTCGGCGTGCCGCGACAGCCGGATCGCCGCGAGGACGCCCGCGTCCCCGAGCCCGGCGACGATGACACGCTTACGGTCCATGCCGCTATCCTGCCCTGCGTGGATTGCGGGCGAGCCGTTGACCGATCCGAGAGCGAGGGGGCACGTCAGTTGATCGTCTCGCGCAGAATCCGGGGCCCGGAGTTGGGGGAGGCCGGGGCGCCGGCGCATCCGCGGGTGAGTGCCGCGCTGCGCACCGCGGTGCGTGTGTCGGCCCCGCGTCCCGCCGCGGCCCGGCGCGCCGCCAAGGACTTCGAGAGGCCGCTGATTCCGGCGGTCATCGCCGAGATCCGGTGGTCGTTCACCCGGCCGCGCACCTGGCTGATGGGAGTGGTGGCCAACGTGGTCTTCGCCGCCGGCTGGTTGCTGGTGCAGCCGCTGACTCCGGTGGGCCGTCACCCCGACTGGGTGATCCTGGTGGGGACCTACTTCTCCTCGTGGGTGCTCGCCGACGTCACCACCACCAACTTCCTGGGCGCTGATCATTACCGCATCGTTCGGGGGCTAGCGGCCGGCGTGCCATTTTGGCGAATCCTGTTGATCAAGAACCTCGCCCTGCTCGCGATCGTCGGGCTGCCCACCCTGGCCGCCGCCGTCGCATTGACGCTGTGGCTGGAAACCCCTGCGCGGCTTGGCATTACGATCCCTACCGTTGCGGTGCCCATCGTGTCCTGGCTGGGGGTGGGCAATTTCATCTCGGTGCTGCACCCGGTCAGTGTCGAGCCGCTGATCCGCCGCTGGCGCCAGCGCGGCGACCTGCGCCGCACCCGCAGTTGGGTGCTGGCCCTGACGTTGCCCTATGCGTTGTATTACGTGGCCGATCCGATGAACGGTGTGGAGCACCGCGTGTTGTGGCAGCAGGCGCCCGCCTTGATCTGGCCGGTGTTCGGGCGCGACACCAAGAGTTTCGTCCACCTCGCCATCGCCATCAGCGTGTGGGTCGCGGGCAGCATCGCCGCGGTGTATTGGGTGCGTCGGCGCGGGCTGCAGATCCGCTAGGACACCTGGGGTTTGATCTCCTCGATGACCCATTGCGCGTAATCGAGGTATTCGTCCACGCCGCT
This sequence comes from Mycobacterium sp. MUNTM1, assembly GCF_054660795.1. Lineage (NCBI taxonomy): Bacteria > Bacillati > Actinomycetota > Actinomycetes > Mycobacteriales > Mycobacteriaceae > Mycobacterium > Mycobacterium sp. MUNTM1. Next base: position 126,241 of record NZ_BAAGDE010000001.1, on the reverse strand, counting down.
GACGGCGGGGACGGGAACCGCGGTCACGGTCACGCCCTGCGCGGCGAGCCAGTTCAGCCGGTCGACGATCTGAGCGGCGCTCATGCCCGGCCGGTCGCTCGCGCGGCGGGCGACGTGTCCTTCGCCGACCCGGTTGGTGCCCAGCCCGTGCATCACCTCGAAATCCCGGCCGTCGTAGCCGGGCTGCGACTTGATGTAGTCGAGTTTTCCGGCGATCTGCTCGGGTTGCGTGAGGAACGGCCACCACCCGGACCCGAAGGTGGCCGCCCTGCGCAGGGCGGCGTCGGCGTCCCCGCCGATCCAGATCGGAAGATGGGGCTTTTGAACGGGTTTCGGCTCGAACGCGATGTCGGCGAACGACACGTATCGGCCTTCGAACCGGGGCGTGTCGCTCGTCCACAATTCGACGATGGCGGCCAGATACTCATCGGCGATGTGGCCCCGCTCCTTGAAAGGAACGCCGAGCAGCTCGAATTCGCGCGCCAGCCACCCCACCCCGAACGTCACCATCATCCGGCCGCCGCTCATCCAGTCCGCGGTGGCCAGCGCCTTGGCCACCACGATGGGGTGCTGCAGCGGCAGGATGGTGACGCAGGAGTTGATGGCCACCCGCTCGGTGGCCCCGGCGATGAAGGCCTGAGCGGTCGTCGAGTGCAGATAGTGCGAACCGGACAACTCGACGTGGTCGGTCGGGATGACGAGATGCTCGGGCACCGCGATCATGTCGTAGCCCCACCGGTCGGCGCATTGCATCATGCGGCGCTGGTCGGGCCCGGTGACGGCCGCCTCCCAAGGCTGCGTGATCGCCTTGAGGCGCAGCAGGTGCGGAACGGGGAAGGCGAATTTCACGGGCATCCCAGCCAGCGGTCCATGTCGTCCAATCTAGGGCTCGGTGTTGTTAACCTGGCGACATGGCCTCCGAAACGGACCGTGCCGGCCAAAAGCTGACCAACGCAGCGCTCGCCGCCACCAGCTGGGCGCTGCTGGGCATGATGTCCTACGAAGAGGAAGTCTCGGGCTACGACCTCAAGAAATGGATCGACTGGAGCGTCGATCTCTACTACTGGAGCCCGTCCTACAGCCAGATCTACACCGAGTTGAAGAAGCTGGAATCGCTGGGACTGGTGACGTCGCGCGTCGAGCGCGACGAGGGCACCCGCAGCCGCCGGCTCTACAAGATCACCCCGGCGGGGATGGACGCCGTCACCGAGTGGACCAACCACGCGCGGGTGGACCCGCCGGTGCTCAAGCACAGTGTGCTGCTGCGCGTTACGTTCGGGCACCTCAGCAACCCGAGTCGGCTCAAGGAATTACTGCAGGAGCATGTGGTGTCTTCGGAAGCCAAGCACCGCAAGGCCGTCGAGGACGCCGAGGGGGCCGAGGCCGAGCCCGCGTGGGCGTACTCGGTGCTCGCGCTGCGCTGGGCGGCAAAGTACTACGCCGCCGAACGCGAATTCGCGCTGGAGATGATCAAGGAGATCGACGAGGCCGACGCGGTCTTGCAGAGCGCCGCGAAGGGTGGCTTCGGCAAGCCCCGCCCCACGCCGGGTTACTGGCGCGAGGTCGAGAAGCAGGTTCAGGCCAAGCGCGAGGCGGATTAGTTCTGGTGGTGGCGACGGTTTCGTCCCGCGTGGCCGGCCCTAACCGACGACATTCTGGATATCAAAAACGCATAGCGAAATACCTTGTGCCACTTTGGTTTCAGTGGTCACAAGGCGGCGTTTTCTGTCGGTGGGCTCCGATAGCTTCGGGGTGTGAGTGTAGATCGGGAGGCCTGGACGGCGGCGTTTGACACCATCGACGCTGCCCTCGGAGACCTGGTCGGGTATGACTGCGACACTCTGGTCACCCGCGAGCAGTTGGCGATGTTGGAGCGCTGCGAGAAAGTGCGGCGTCAGTTGCCGGCCCTCGAGCACCCCCTGATCAATTCCCTTGCCCGCCAGGCACCATCCGAAGAGCTCGGCGGCACGCTACCGCATGCGATCGCGGAGGCGACGCTGATCAGCCGCTCCGAGGCGTCCCGGCGCATCAAGGAGGCAAGGGATCTGGGCCCCGGGCGTGGCCTCACCGGCGAACCCGTGGCGCCGGCCTTGGCCGCCACCGCGGCCGCCCAACGCCAGGGCACCCTGGGACCCGGGCAAGTCTCGGTGATCCGAAAGTTCTATCACCAGCTGCCTGGCTGGATCGACGCGGCCACCCGCGAGCAGGCCGAGGCCAAACTCGCCCTGGAGGGAACCCGGTATCGGCCCGAACAACTCGCCAAGCTGGCCGACCTGCTGGCCGATTGCCTCAACCCCGACGGCACCTTCACCGACGACGACCGCGCCCGACAGCGCGGGCTGATGCTGGGTAACCAGCAGGCCGACGGCATGTCGGCGCTGCGCGGCTGGCTGACCCCCGAAGCCCGCGCCACCCTGGAAGCCGTGCTGGCCAAACTCGGCGCACCGGGCATGTGCAATCCCCTCGACGAGATTCCGTGCGTGGAGGGGTCTCCCGGTGAACAGGCCATCGAACGGGATAGCCGCAGCGCCGCCCAACGCCAGCACGACGCGCTCAATGCGGCACTGAGAGGACTGCTCGCCTCGGGAAACCTCGGGCAACACAACGGCTTACCCGCCTCGATCATCGTCACCACCACGCTGGCCGAACTCGAAGCGGCCGCCGGGCGCGGGTTGACCGGTGGAGGCACCATGTTGCCGATGAGCGACGTGATCCGCCTGGCCCGCCACGCGCATCACTATTTGGCGGTCTTCGACAAGGGCAAGGCACTGGCGCTCTATCACACCAGGCGCCTGGCCTCGCCGGGGCAGCGAATCGTGTTGTACGCCAAGGACCGCGGCTGTAGCGCCCCGGGGTGCACGACACCCGGCTACTACTGCGAGGTCCACCACACCCGCGAATTCGCCAAGTTTCACACCACCGACGTCAACGACCTCACCCTGGCCTGCGGACCCCAGCACCGCCTCCTGCGACCCGGCGGCTGGACCACCCGCAAAAACGCCAAGGGAGAAACCGAATGGCTGCCGCCCCCGCATCTCGACCGGGGACGGCCCCGCACCAACGTGTTTCACCATCCCGAAAAACTGCTCCGCGACGGAGACGACGGAGACGAGGAAGACGGCCCGGAGGCGGCAGACACGTCGTAGATCGGATCGCCGATCCGCTTAGTCCGGCGCACCCGTGCCCGCCGCTTCCCGCGCCGCGATGTAGCCGTACACTAGTCCCTGCGCGATCGTCGCCCCCGCACCCGGATACGTCGTGCCGAACGCGTTGGCGGCCGTGTTGCCGATCGCGTACAGACCGGCGATCGCGCCGCCGTCTTCGCGCAGCACCCGCGCCCGCTCGTCGGCCTTCAACCCGCCGCAGGTGCCCAGGTCGGACAGCACCATCTTCACCGCGTAGAACGGACCGTTGATCAAGGGGCGCAGGTTCGGGTTCGGCTTGATGGTCGGATCTCCGTAGTAGCGATCGTAGGCGCTGCTGCCGCGGCCGAAATCGGGATCCTCACCGGCGGCGGCATTTTGGTTGAAGCGGGTCATCGTGGCAAAGAACTCCGACACTCCCACGCCGATCTCGGTGCCCAGATCGGTGAGGTTGCCGGCCCGCACCGCGATACCGGCGTCATACCACGCCTGCGGGATGCGCATCCGTGGAAACAGTTCGGCGCCAAAGACATAACTGTTGCGGTACTGCTGATCGAAGATGATCCACATCGCCTCGACCGGGCTGCCGGCGCGTTCCAGCTCGAGCACCCGCTGTCCGAACGACATGTAATCCGACGCTTCGTTGGCGAACCGGCGCCCGTGCTGGTCCACGATCAGGCAGCCCGGCAGCGACCGCTCGGCCAGCATCACCGCGGGCGCCTTGCCGGGCAGCGGCGCAACGGCGGGGAACCACCACGCCTGATCCATCAGGTCGATATCGGCGCCGATATCCTGGCCCGCGCGGATTCCGTCCCCGGTGTTGGCCGCGGCGCCCAGACTCAGGTTGGCGCCCAACGATTCCGACTGAAATTTCCACCGCATGTCCATCCGGTGGTCGAAGCCACCGGTGGCCATCACCACGCCGCGCCGCGCGCTGATCGTCACCTCGCGCCCGCCGTGCTCGACGACGGCGCCCGTCACGCGGTCGCCGTCGCCGGCGAGGCGCGCGAGCGTGGTCCCGGTCCACACCGGGATGCCGGCGCGCAACACCCCGGTGAACAGCCCGGCCATCAGGCCCTGTCCGCCCGCGGCGTAGCGCCGCCCCACCATGCGGCCGCCCACACCCTGAGCCAGGCGCTTGCCGTAGACAGGAATTCCCTTGCGCGGCATCCGGGCCACCAGGTTCATCCACCGGTAGTCGGCGCCCGTCGTCGGCATCGGGACCGTCACCTCCATCAGGCCGGGCTCCAACCGGGTCCGGTAGGCACCCAGCAGCGAGGTGTCGAAGGGGCGGCACTCGCAGGTGCGCCCGGCCGCGCTGCCGCCCGGCTCTTCGGGGTGGTAGTCGGAGTAATCGCGGGCCCAGAACAGCCGCAGCGGCGTCGTCCGGCGCAGCATCTCCACCGTCGCGGACACATGGCCCACGAATGCCGCCGACCGCTGCGCGGGTGCCGACCCCGCGACCACCGCATCCAGGTAGGCGCCGGCGCGCTGCGTGGTGTCACCGGCCTTCGCCTCGTTCAGCACCGGGCTGGCCGGCAGCCACAGCGCGCCGCCGGACCGAGCGGTGGAGCCGCCCACGAACGACGATTTTTCCACGATCAGCACCGACAGCCCCAGTTCGTGGGCGGCCAGCGCCGCGGCCATGCCAGTACCGGAGCCGACGACGAGCAGGTCGACGGCGGTGTCGGCCACGGGAAGCCCGGCAGGAATCGTCGCGCTGTGCGTCGTCACGTTCAAAACGGTAGGCCGCAACACCACGACACAGGAAGAGCCGTCCTGATCAGTGGAACAACGGGCCCCGCCGGCGGGCCCGGAGGAGTTGAATCGGTTCCATGACGTCGCACACCGAGGCCGACCAGATTCGGTTCATTGAAGCGCAGGCCGCGCCGACGCGGTTCGCCCGCGGCTGGCACTGCCTGGGCCTGACCAGGGATTTCGGTGACGGAAAACCCCACGCGATCAACGCCTTCGGCCAGAAGCTTGTGGTCTTCCGCAGCGGCGACGGGAACATCAACGTGCTCGACGGCTACTGCCGGCACATGGGCGGCGACCTTTCCCAGGGCGAGGTCAAGGGCAACGAGATCGCCTGCCCGTTCCACGACTGGCGCTGGGGCGGTGACGGCCGCTGCAAGCAGGTGCCCTACAGCAGGCGCGCGCCCAAACTGGCCCGCACGCAGGCGTGGACCACGCTGGACCAGGACGGCATGTTGTTCGTGTGGAACGACCCGGAGCGCAAACCGCCGCCACCGGAGGTGACGATCCCGCGCATCGAGGGCGCCACCAGCGACCAATGGACCGACTGGCATTGGTACACCACCGTGGTGCAGAGCAACTGCCGCGAAATCATCGACAACGTGGTGGATATGGCGCACTTCTACTACATCCACGGCGCATTGCCCACCTACTTCAAGAACATCTTCGAGGGGCATGTCGCGACGCAGTACATGAACGGCGAGGGTCGCCCCGACGTGGGTGGCACCGAAGGCGCGCAGATGCTGGGCAACACCTCGGTGGCGTCCTACTACGGGCCATCCTTCATGATCGACGACCTGACCTATCACTACGAGCACGGCGACGCCAAGACGATCCTGATCAACTGCCACTATCCGATCGATGCGAATTCCTTTGTGCTGCAATACGGCATCATCGTGAAGAAGTCGGAGGCGATGCCCGGTGACGAGGCGATGCGGACCGCGATCAAGCTGGGCGACTACGTCAAGCTCGGTTTCGAGCAGGACGTCGAGATCTGGCGACACAAGGCACGCATCGACAACCCGCTGCTGGTCGAAGAGGACGGGCCGGTCTACCAGTTGCGGCGCTGGTATCAGCAGTTCTACGTCGATGCCGCCGACGTTCAACCGGACATGGTGGACCGCTTCGAATTCGAGCTCGACACCACCCGGCCCTATGAGACGTGGATGAAAGAGGTCCAGGCCAACATGGCGGCCAGGGCCTGATGACGCTTAAATCGTCGGTGCGCGAAGACAATCGGCTCGACGAAGTGCCCATGGTGCCGGTGGCGTGCCGGAACTGCGGCGCGCGGGTGCTAGCCCGCAAGAGCAGCTGGAATCAGACCAGTGTGCAGTGGAACGCCGAGGCGACGGCCCGGTGCGTCGAGCGCGCCGACGCGCGCAAGATCGTCATGCCGGGAAGCCGGGGTGTCTTCCTGGTGTGCTCGGCGCTGAGTGCGTCGATCCTGGACGCGGTGCGCCAGGGAGATTTGTCCGTCGTCGACGAGAAAGACGGCAGCCCAAGCTAATTCGAGAGATGCCTGTCCCGGGGGGTCTCATCTCTCTTCGATCAGTCGCGATCCCGTTACGGCCGAAAAGCCGGCCCGAATGAATCGACACTTCCCACGAGTGACAGCCGTCCTCAGGCGTGTGCGCCGCCGTCGATGCGGATTTCGGTGCCCGTGATGAACGCGCCGTCGTCGGAAGCCACCATGGCGATCACTGATGCCACCGCGCTGGGATCCCCGAGGATTTCGGTGTCCCTGCCGTGAAGCAGCGGAGTCTGTTTGGCCCACAGCCCGAGGTCGTACCCCTGCGGCATCTTGTCCAGGGTGGACAACGCAAGCGCGGTGGCGACCCCACCCGGCTGGATATTGACTGCGCGCAGCCCCTGCTTGGAGTATTCGAGCGCCAACGAGTGGGTGAACGACAGCACCCCGCCCTTGCTGGCGGCATAGGCCGCCATGTAGGGGTGGGCGAATGTTGCTGCGGTGGAAGTGAAGTTGACCACCACGCCGCGGCCCGAGGCCAGCAGCGCCGGTAGCGCCTGGCGCGTCATGAGAAACGTTCCCGTCAGATTGACCGCCAGTGTGGCGTTCCAGTCGGCCAACGTGTGCTCGTGGGTATTGGCGCAGCGCTGAATGGCCGCCGCGTTGACCAACACCTCGAGGCCGCCGAGCTCGGCCAGGGCCGCGCCGACCGCTGTTGCGACGGCATCCTCCGACGAGATGTCGAGAATCGCGGTAGTCAGTCGCGCGGCGGTGCCGGCGTCTTCGGCAGCGGTCGCGGTGTGCGCCAGACCCACAGCGGAGACGTCGTACGCGACGACTGTGGCGCCCTCGTCGAGGATCCGCAGTACGGTGGCCTGTCCGATTCCGGAGCCGGCGCCGGTGACGATGACCCGGCGATCTACGAAACGCTGCATTAGGCAAGACTTTTCGGTCATGCCATCTGGAAGGCGCTGATCGGCGCCTCTTCGGGGTAAGCGGTGGGTCCGCCCAGATCGTAGGCGGCGTTGAGCGCACCGATGAAAGCCGCGTCGTGTAGGGGTTCGCTGGGGATGTCGAGCCTGATCCCCCTGCGGCTGAGGTCGTCGACCATCATGCCGATGGCCCGCTCGACGGTCAGATCGTCTGAACCCTCCATGTTCTTCTTCAGCTCGTCGAAATCGGCGAAGACCTCGGCCGACCAGTGCACCAGGAACCGCAACTCGTCCGTGTGGTGGCGGGCGATCACATGGGAGCCGTTTTTCAATAGCCAGTGGTTGCGGTCGTCAGGATCGCCGGTGAAAACGGTGTCGAACGCCAGGCCCATCGGAATCTGTTGCTGTAGAGGGCCGTTCGCCTCGCCGCGGTGTACCATCATCTCGTTCTGCACCACCACGCCGCGGTTGTTGATCGGCGGCAGGACTCGCTTGGGAGCCTTGAGTGGCCCGTCGGGCCAGTAGGTGAATCCACTGTTGCCATCCAACGAAAACCAGGTGATCACCTGCGCCATCTTGATCAGGTAATCCGTGAAAAGCCCGGACTTGCCCATGACACTGGTGAGCCAGGTCGGCGCATTTTCGTGCCGCACACCGCGGAAGCTCGGCGAATCCAGGTGCCCCGGATCGCGATTGGCGCACGGCCCGTTGATGTTGAACAGCATCAGCTGTGGTTTGGCGTACTCGGCGTTCCAGTAGCCCTTGGCCAGTTCCAGGAATTGCGCGTTGTAGAAGCAATCATGTAGCTGCGGGTACAACACGGCGCCGTAGTTGGCCAGGTAGCCGCGGAACGTCGGGGTGAGAAAGAGGTCCAGCGACGGCGTGAACCCCTCCGGGAAGGCGCCACTCATGGTGGCGATCAGCTCGTCGGCGGAGGCGAAGTGCTGCGCGATGATCAGCTTCCACGGGCCTTCGGTGCGCACGACGTCGAGGAGTCGTTCCCGTTGATCATCGGTGTAGACATCCCTGATTTCCCGGGGCGGTGCGGCGGGGCGCAGGATGTCGGACAACTCTATCCGCCGCTCGTCGGTCAGCATCGAGGTCTCCTTCGGCATGCGCTCGATCATCTTGCTGCGGTCGATCTTGGCCGGATCGGCACGCCAGCGGGGCACCTATGTCCGGTGATCGGGAGACGCGTCGAAAACCTGCAGCGACCCGACTGTCGCCCGGTTGCGCTTGATCCGTTCGACGAGCCGCCACGCGCCATCCCGGCGCTCCCACCGGTCGCGATAATCGCCGAGCGTATGAAAGGTGGTCTGCGGCTCGCGGGCCGACAGGTGCAGATCGTGGACGTACGCCACGCTGACCGCTGCTTCGCCCGAGACGTCGACGAGGACGTTGCCCAGCAGGTGCTGGGTTGGCCCACAGGAGTCGAGGTAGCCGCGGATGAGGTCGATGATCGCGGCGCTGCCCTCCAGCCGCCCGCTGCCCGAGTCGCCGATGGCGTCATCCGCGATGATGTCTGCGAGGGTCGCCCAGTCGCGATCGTCCATGGCCCGGGCGAGCCGGACCAATGCGCGTTCAATCGCCCGCTCGTCGGCGATTGAACGAAGGTCGTCGGTTGGCATTCTGTACCACCTTTCGAGTCAAAGGGGAGTGCGCTGCCGGGCGTCAAAACGGCAGCGGATTCGCGAATTTCGCCCTGAGCAGCGCGCCGGTCTCGGCGAGCGCGAGGCGGGCACGTGCCACCGATTCCGAACGCATCAGAAAGCCGTGATACACACCGGGATAACGAGTGACGGTGGTGTGCACACCGGCATCCCGCAACCGCTCCGCGTAGCGTTCTCCCCAGTCCCGGATCGGATCGACGGCGGCGGTCGCCACGATGGCCTGCGGGAGGTCGGACAGGTTGGTGGCGTACGCCGGCACCAGATACGGATGATCGGGCGGACCGGTTCCCGCATCGGCCAGTTCGTGCATGTAGTGGATGTCGTCGAGGCAAAGCATGGGCGCCGATTCCAGCGTTGCGAGCGACGGCACCGTCATGTCTCGATCCAGACCCGGGTACAACAACACCTGGCAGAACAATGGCGGGCCGCCCCGGTCACGTGCGGCCAGGGCGACGGCCGCGGCCAGCGCGCCGCCCGCGCTGTCGCCGATCACCCCGATTCGGATTGGGTCCAGCAGCAATTCGGCCGCGTTCGCGGCGACCCAGGCGGTCGCGCCGAACGCGTCGTCGAACTGTGCGGGTGGTGGGGCTTCCGGGGCGAGGCGGTACTCGACGGCGACGATGGTTGCACCAGACGACCGGGCGAGATTGCGGGCCAGCGGCTCGAAGGAACGGTTGGACCCCAACACCATGCCGCCACCGTGGAAATAGACCAATGCCGGCGCATCGAAGTCTCGGGTCGGTCGGTAGATGCGCAGTGGAAGCTCGCCGTTCGGGCCGGTGATGGCGTGATCGATCACTTCGGCCATGTCGGGCATCGGTGGCAGTGGCATTGATTCGAGGGAGTCGCGCACCATCGCAAGACCTCGTTGCCGCATCGGGGCGACGCGGCCCAGGGAAGCGACCCGGGCGGCGGCATCGGGGTCGAGGGGCGGCACGTTCATTGTTGCGTGGGATCGAAGCGGCGTTCGGTGCGCAGCATTGGTGGCCGTTGCGCCGCAAGCACATTGGCTCGTTCGCGCATCGCGTTCCCCACGAATTCGGGTTGGGTCAGGAGATAGAACCGCCCTTCGGCGGCCTGCTCGAACACCGCTTCGGCGGCGGTGAGCGGATCCATGGCGTCGGCCTTGATGTCCAGCATCGACGATCGCTGCGACTCGGCCGCCCCAGCGTCGCTCGCGTCGGCGTCGACGCCGCCCGCCGAGTCGAAGATGTTGGATACCACCGCACCCGGCAGCACGGCCTGCACGTGAATGTGATGGTCGTGCCCGGCCGACTGGACGTCAAGGTTCAGACATTCGGTCAACGCCAGCACCGCGTGCTTACTCACGATGTACGGCGCTTGCAACGGAATCGATACCACCCCGCCGACCGACGACAGGTTCCACACCCACGCCTGCTCGTCAGTGGCCATCATCCTGGGCAGGAAGGCTCGCACACCGTGGAAGACGCCGCTGATGTTGATGTCGATCACGCGCTGCCAGTTGGCAACGGGTGTATCCCACAGATAGCCGAACTGTTCGACCCCAGCGTTGTTCACCAGTAGCCGCACCGCTCCGACGTCGCGGTAGGTCATTTCTGCCAGCGCCTGCATGGCGTCGTAGTCGCGAACGTCGCACACAACGTCGAGTGCTGAGCCCCCCGCAGCGCACAGCTCGTCGCGCAGCGCGGCGATGGCCGCGGCGTCGACGTCGGCCAGCACCACCGTCATCCCCAACCGGGCGGCGTGTCGCGCCAGGCCGGCGCCGATGCCGGCGCCGGCGCCGGTGATGACCGCCACGCCGCCGGAGAATATTTCGTGGGCGTTCACCGGTTACGACACGGCGGCGCTGTTGGCGGGTCGCTCGAACAGCAAGACCGAATTGGTGGTGTCGAGAACAATGTCCATCTCGGTGAATTCCAGCCCGTCGGCGCCGCGGCGCACGCCGACATCTGCCACGCCGCTGGACACCGCGAACGGTACGAAGTTCGCGGTCTGATTGACGAAGATGTAGAACCGCGCGCGGGTGATGTCACCCTCGGTGCCCGTGCGGTGCACGTTCGTCGCGTGGTGGCGCAGCGGGTGCGGACTTTGGTTGCGGTGTTCCGACAGCCATTCCATGACGGCGGCGCGGCCGTGCAATTCGGGTGACATCAGTCCCTCGAATGGGCTTGTGCCGGAATCGCTTCGGGTCACGTAGCGCACGTTCTCGGCGTAGCGCGCTGCGAGCTCGTCGTAGTGCGCCTCGTCGTAGTGGTACCAAAACCCGGCGATGAACTCCTGCAGGTCGGACACCGTGATGGCGTTGCTCATGGCATCAGTCAACTCCCGGTGCGGTCAGGCGAACACCGGGATGCCCGGTCAGTGGAACGCGGCCCGACCAACCCGCCGCCACCCGCCGATACTCTCCGCCATGACCTCCGCCACGGAATCGACGTCGCCCCCCGGTTCGGCCGCGCTCGATCTCGAGGAGCTGCGGGCGAACCTTGGTCAGGCCGACCCCGGTGTGCTCGTCGCGGTCCTGGCTCAACTGACCGGCGACCTATCGGTGATCGAGAAGTTCGGGCCCAAGATTTCCCACGTTCCCGATCCCCCCGAGCGGGCCGGCGTCACCGATGACGACACCGCGCAGGAATTGGTGAGCGCCCTGGTTGCCGCGCTCGCGGAAGGCCGGCAGGCGAGTGCTCCGCCCATCGACATCGAGCTGTTCAGGCACCTACTTCCGCTGGCTCTGGGATCGGAGGTGGACGACGAGTTCGTTCCGTTGCTGCTCGAGCAGGGCGGCTTTCAACTCCCACGCCCGACGCTGCCGCGGACGGTGCCGATCCCCGAAACGACGAACGTGGTCATCATCGGTGCCGGCATCGCCGGCATCATCGCTGCGCTCGCGTGCGCCGAAGCCGGGGTTGGCTACGAGGTCATCGATCGCAACGACGAAGTCGGCGGGACGTGGCTGACCACGACCTACCCCGGCATCGGAGTCGAACTCCCTCGGCGTACTACTCGTTGTCGCGCGAGGTGAATCCCGAGTGGACGAGCTATTACCCGCAGGGTGCCGAGTACCAGGCCTATCTGGTTGCGTTGGCCGACAAGCACGGACTGCGCGAGCACATACGATTCGGCACCGAGGTGACGGCGCTGTGGTGGGACGAGGACCACGCCCACTGGCGGATCCACTCGGTTGATCGCGACGGTAAGCATGTCGTCACCCATTCGCGGGTCGTGATTACCGCCGCAGGTTACCTCAACCGGCCGCGTTGGCCGGAGCTGCCGGGTCGGGAGACGTTCGCGGGAACCAGCATTCACTCCGCGCGGTGGGATGCATCCCTAGACCTCGCGGGCAAGCGGGTGGCGATCATCGGCGCCGGCTGCACAGCGGTGCAAATCATCGATGCCTGTGTGGACGAAGTCAAGCACCTCACCGTGTTTCAGCGCCAGCCACACTGGGTGGCGCCGCGCAAGCGGCTGACCGACGACGTCCCCGAGTACCGTCGTTACCTCGGCCGTCACGTCCCGCATTACGCCAACTGGAACAGGCTGAAGTCCTACTGGGGCACGGCGGACAACAACTATCCCGTCATCCTGCGTGACCCGGAGTGGGCGCAAACGCATCTGTCCATCTCGCCCGCGAACGACGTGCTGTTGCGTATGTGTATGGAATACATCGACACCACGTTTGGTGCGGGATCCGAACTGGCGAAGAAGGTGACCCCGGATTTCGCGCCCTACGGCAAGCGGATCATCCGTGATCCGGGCGGCTACTACGCCGCGCTGACCCGTGAGCACGTCGATGTGGAAGCCAGTGAGCCGGCCGCGGTCAACGCCAAAGGCATTGTCACGCAGGACGGTAGGCAAGTCGATCTCGATGTGATCATCTACGCCACCGGATATCACCTTGATTTCCTGTCTACCATCGATATTCGTGGCCGTGGCGGGCGCAAGCTCACCGACGAGTGGGGTGACAGCCCCCGGGCCTACCGCGGCGGCACCGTGCCGGGCTTTCCCAACCTGTTCATCAACTCAGCCCCGAACTACAGTCCCGGTCACGGCGCCGGCGCCAATTTCTCGATGGAAGTGCTGTCGAACTACATCATCGAATGCCTGCAGCTGATGGCGCTGCGCGGCGCGACGACGATCGAGGTCACGCGGCAGGCTTACGACGACTATGTGGCCGCCATCGACGAGGCAATGGCGAACACGGTGTGGTGTCACACCCCGAACGCGCACACCTATTACCGCTCCGGTTCGGGGCGGGTGGTGGTGGCCACTCCGTACCGGCTGGTGGACCTGTGGCACGAACACCGAGCGCCGATCGAAGAGCACTTCGAGCTGCGATGACCCAATTACTCTCCGGTCGAACCGCTTTGGTCACCGGCAGCAGCCGGGGGATCGGCCGGGCGATCGCGCAGCGATTGGCCGCCGAAGGCGCCACGGTGGCGGTGACGGCGCGGGGTCACACACCCTCGCGGTCCACCCGGGCGGGGTTGGATGCGGTGCTGCCGGGCACGATCGATGAGACGATCGCCCTGATCGAGAACGCCGGGGGATCGGCATTCGGGCTGGCCGTCGACCTCGAAGACGAGGGCGCCCGCGCCGGTCTCATCGCCCGGGTGCTCGACCGCACCGGCCGGATCGACATCCTGGTCAACAACGCGGGCTTCGCCGACTACTCGGTGATCGAAAAGATGAGCATGGAGACGTTCGACCGTACCGTGGAGCACTACCTGCGCACGCCTTTTGTGCTGACGAAAGCCGCAGTGCCCCATATGCGCAAGCAAGACGCGGGCTGGATCGTCAACATCGGGTCGGTGACCGGGCTGGCACCGGTAAGGCCGTACCGCGACTACAACAAGACTTCGGGCGACGTGGTCTACGGGTCCGTGAAGGCCGCGCTGCACCGCTTCACCCAGGGTGTCGCGGCCGAACTGCTCGACGCCAACATTGCGGTCAATTGTGTGTGCCCATCGACTGCGGTGCGGACACCCGGTGCGGCCCAGTTGATTCCCGACTCTTTCCCGACCGAATCCGTGGAATACCTGGCCGAAACCGTGCTGGCAATGTGTCACCGTCCCGCGGCTGAGCGCACCGGCTTGGTCGCATTCAGCCTGCACTATCCATGGTCACAGCGGTTGCGAGTTCGCACGCTCGACGGCACAGGCGAGTTACCCGCGCTGGAGCCGCCGACCACGGCCAACCCGAACATCCTGCCTGCCGGGATCTAGCAGGATTCAGCTCAGCACCGGGCCGGTGATCGCACAGAAGCTGTGGCACACCGGATTCCGAACGATGACCTCCGGGCACTCGGGATCGAACCACCGGTCCACAACGGCCCAGTGGATCGGATGCATCAAGTACGGGCCCATCAGCCCTTCGACGTCGGTGAATTCCTGCTCGAACACGTGGGTCCAGTCCTGCATCCCGACCGCTTGCTCGACACGGCTCAGCTGCCAGGCAGTGATCGTCTTGATATACCGCGGCATCAAGCGCAGCTCGTCTTCGAAGCGCGCGATGGTGTCGGCGTCGATGCCGGGCAGCACACACAGCAACAGCGCGCGATAGATGGTGCCGGTTGCGCCGGTGCAGGAAGCCGCGCCTGAATAGGCGGCGCCATTGATGGCGGTGATCGCGGGATCGTCGAGCAGTGCCGCGAAAACGGGCTCGGCGGAATGCCATTGGCTCTCCGCGCCGAAGCGCAGGTGCACCAGGACGTCGCCGCCGTTGCGGGCACCCGGCAGCGTCGGCTCGACGAGTTGGCATTGCGCCCCGGTGTTTGCGGCGACGGCGCGCACAGCGCTCAGCACGCGGTCGCGATGCTGCTCGACGACGTCGAGCAGCCGGGTCACGCTATACATCGCAGAGTCGGTCGACGTCTGTGGCCGCCGCGGCCACACTGCGTCCTCGCGTTTCGACGAGATCGCCGATGCCTTCCCACCATGGCCCGAGGGTGGGGTCCGGCCGGCCCTGCCACGTCATCTCCCACCAGGCCTGCAGGCTGGGCAGTGACCAGGTGACGGTCACGGTATTGGCTTGATCGTCGAACCAGATCGGCGGGCTGATCAGGATGTCGCACAGCGTCATACCGCGATCGCGTGCGGCCGGCGCGTACTCGTTGAGGTAGGTGTCCACAAATTCCCTGGCGCAACCGGGGCGCGTGATGACACGGTCGATGACGAATATCTCACCGTTGGCCATAGGCAAAGGGTATGGCGCTGGGTCGCGTTGGACACGGATAAGTCCCGTCCACTGGGAGGCGCCGTGCACGAGCGGGGTTCACGCGTACTGCAAAGCGGGCCGCGGCGCCGCACGTAGCGGACGCAAGGGCTGTAGGGTCGGGGCGACGCGGTGCGGTCCGCCCTCGGCGTGCCGCCAGATGCCCATCGCGGTCATCCGGACCGGCGCGATCAGTCGCTGGTCGAACATCATTCGATTCATCGGCCCGCACACCGACACCGCCGCGGCGGCTTCACCGGGTCCGCCGATCGGCGCTGCGACACAACCGAATCCGAGCAGCGACTCCTCCCGCTCGAAGGCGACGCCGTGCGCGCGCACCCGGGACAACTCGACCGCCAGCTGCGAGCCGGTGGCGATCGAGTACTTGGTTTTGCGGACCCCGAGGTCTACCGGCGCGTCCTCGTCACGATAGGCCAGGATCGCCTTCCCGACGGCGGTGCAATGCGCGGGTTGACGGCTGCCCACCCGGGTGGGTATCGGCGCCAGCGGCGAGTCGCCGACCTTGTCGAGGTAGACCACGTCCGGCCCGTCCAGCACCGCGAGATGCACGACAAGTCCTGTGGCGCGGTGCAATTCGCCCAGCAGGGGACCGGCGGCGCGCACCAGGCGATCCTGATGCACGGCCAGCGAACCCAGCTCGACCAGCCGCATGCCCAGCTCGTAGTCGCGGCCGCTGCGACGCAGCCAGCGCAGCTGCACCAGACGCTCGAGCATCCGGTGCGCCGACGACCGCGGCAGCCCGGTGCGCCGGACGATCTGGGCCAGCGTCAGCCGGCCGGGGCCGTCGAACGCGTCCAGCACCAGCGAGATGCGGTCGATGACGGCGGTGGGGGTTTCGGCGGGCGCTGACACGGAGCCTCCTGGGCAGACATATCTGGCTGTCATATTCCTAATAGGAATATATTTCTACCACGCCGCTGTGGTCGCTGTCACACCCGACATGCGAAACGCCGCCGGACACGATCGTGTCGGCGGCGTTTCCGGTGGATGAGTGCTGGTCAGCCCCTTGCCGCCGACCGGCCGGCGCGGCGGCCGTAGAAGCTGCCATCGCCCAGCGAGACGCCGCTGGCGTACCCCCATGCGGCCAGGCCGGCGGTGCAGCGCCCGGCGGCGAACAGCCCCGGAATGGGCGCCCCGCTGACGTGCAGCACCTCGGCGTCCAGCGTGGTGGCCAGCCCGCCCAGGGTGAAGCCGCCGGTGTTCTCCCGCAGGTCGATGGCGCCGACGGGGGAGCCGATCGGCTTGATCCACTCCGGCTTCTTGTGCAGCAGCGGATCCTCGCCGCGCGCGGCGCCCTCGTTGTACGCGTCCACCGTCGCCTGCAGCGAGCCGGGCGGCAGCCCCATGTCGCGTTCCAGGTCGGCGACGGTGTCGGTCACCCAGGTCGCCGGGCGCAGCATGAACTTCGGCGACCACGAGGCCCTCGCCTCTTCCTGCGCGTCGCCGTCGATGATCAGGTAGGCGACGTTGTCCTGCTGGTAGAGGGTGAGCTGCCCGATCCGGCCCGGGTAGGTGTCCTCGGCGACGTAGCGCTGGCCGCGGCCGTTGACCAGGATGCCGCGCACCAGCTGCTGCGGGTCGATGAAGATCGCGACCTCGGTGGCGTCCATGTGCGCCAGGTCGGCGCCCAGCGCCTGCGCCATCCGAATCGCCTGCCCGTCGTGCTGCTCGATGGAGGCGGCGGGCCGCCCGGCAATCCGCGGCGCATACCGCTGCACCATCGCGTCGTTGTAGGCGAAGCTTCCCGTGGCCAGCACCACCCCGGACCGCGCCCGGATGTTCATCTCGGTGCCGTACTTTCGGGCTCGCATGCCGACCACCCGGCCGTCGGATTCGGTGATCAGCCGTGACACCCGCACGTCGTACCGCGCTCGGGCGCCGGCCGCGGTCGCGGTTTCCACCAGCGGCTTCATCAGCATGTAGCCGGCGCTTGCTTCACCCTGCTTCTTGTTCTGCATCTGCGGGACGTGCCCGCGCGGCGCGGGGGAGGCAATGGTGTTGAACGGGAACGAGTTTTCGCCGCCGCTGTACATCAGCCCCTGGTCGCCCATCGGTTCCCAGCCGGGCTCGGAGAAGAATTCCGCCTTGAACGGCACGCCGCACCCGACCAGCCAGTCGAAGTGCGCGACGCTGCCGGCGCAGTAATCGGCGATGCGGTTCTCGTCGGCGCCGGGTCCCATCGCGACGTTGAGAAATGCGGCCATGTTGTCGACGGAATCTTCGAAGCCGCAAGCCTTTTGATGGGTGTGCCACCACCGAGGTAGATGAACCCGCCCGCCATCGACGCCGCGCCGCCCCAGGAGCCGGTGCGCTCCAGCACCAGCACGTCGGCGCCCGGGCGGGGGGGCGGGCCCCCCCCCCCCCCCCCCGCGGCCCCCCGAGCCGCGCGGGAGACCGGGGGCCCCGGCGAGCCCCCAAATGTTAAACGCCCCCCCCCCCCCCGGCCCGGCGCCCCCCGAGGCCCCGGTGCGCCC
The DNA here is from genome assembly GCF_054660795.1 of Mycobacterium sp. MUNTM1. Lineage (NCBI taxonomy): Bacteria > Bacillati > Actinomycetota > Actinomycetes > Mycobacteriales > Mycobacteriaceae > Mycobacterium > Mycobacterium sp. MUNTM1. The sequence goes on along the minus strand of NZ_BAAGDE010000001.1, from coordinate 108,589 downwards.
CACCCCCAGCCGGGCGGCGCGGGCGGGGGCCGGTTCCCCCCCCGCGGCCGCGCCGGCGACACCGTAGCCGGCGATGACGACGTCGGCCTCGTCATCCCACGAAGTGATCGACGACGCCGCGACCGGCGTCACGTCCGATTCGGGCGTCACAGCCGCATGGCCGCGGGCATTTCGCCCACCCACTGGTGGCCCCAGTAGCTGTCGGCGGTGATTTCCTCTGCGGTGTAATAGGTTTCGTCGACCCGCATCCCGTCGGTGCCGAATTCGATGTCCCAGTCACCGGGCGCGCGGACGTAGAACGAGACCATCTTGTCGTTGGTGTGCCGCCCGAGGGTGGAGGACAGCTGGAAGCCCTCGGCGTTGACCCGGTCCAGCGCCTGCCCGACGGCGTCCAGGGTGTCGACCTCCACCATGATGTGGACCAGGCGCGGGTCGCGCTGGTGGGCGGCCGGCACGATCGCCAGGCTGTGGTGTCGCTCGTTGATGCCCAGGAACCGAACCCGCACGGGCCCAAACTCTTTGGGCAGCGGTACCCGGAACGCGCCGCGGGCGCGGAAGCCCAGGACCTCGGTGTAGAAGTCGAACAGCCCGCCCGGATCGGTGGCCGGCACCACCACGTGGCCCATGCCCTGGTCGCCGGTGACGAACCTCGCGCCGAACGGCGTGACCACCGGGCTGTGGTCGAGCACCGCGCCGTGAAACACCTCCAACGTGGTGCCGGCGGGATCCTCGAACGTGATCACCTCCTCGACGCGGCGCGCCTCCGCCTCGTCGGGGGACAGCTGTTTGTATGCCACGCCGGCGCCGTCCAGCGTGGCCCGCACGCGCTGCAACGCCGGGTGATCGCGCACCTCCCAGCCGACGGTGAGCACCCGGTCGGTCTCACCGGGCACCACGATCAGCCGGGCCGCCCGCTCATCCATCCGCAGGTACAGCGCCGCCGGATCGGGGCCCGTCCCCTCCGCGAAACCCAGCACCCCGAAGGCGAACCGCCTCCAACGGTCGATGTCGTTGGTCGAAATGGTGATGTAGCCCAGGCTTTTCAGGTCGCTCACGGACGGGCCTCCTGCTCAGATCAGGGCCCGCAGCGGGCCCTCGGGCGGGTCGATGCCGATCGAACTCAGCGCGGACGCGTGATAGGTGGTGCCGGGGACATGGATGGCATGCATCTGTCCGACGTGCACGTCACGCCAATACCGTTGCAGCGGCTTGTCCATTCGCGCCGCGTTGCCACCCGAGCGGGCGAAGATCTCGTCGACCGCGGACACCGCGCGCCACACCGCGCGCACCTGCGTGCGCCGCCCGGCCGCCCGGTCGGCGAACGACACCTCCTTGCCGGCCGCGACCATGTCGTAGATGCGGTCGGCGTTCGCCAGCAGCTCCTGGCGCGCCGCGTTGATGTCGGCGGCCGCCTCGCCGATCGCGTGCATGACGTAGGGGTCGTCCTTGATCGCGGTCCCGGTGGCGCCGACACGCTCGCGCTGATAGTCCAGATGCGCGGCCAGCGCCCCTTCGGCGATGCCGATGGTCGCCGCGGAGATGCCGAGCGGGAACATCGTCGACCACGGCATCAGGTACAGCGGCTCGGTCATGCCGGCCTCCCGCTGCGCGGTCCCGTCCATCACCTTGGTGGCGTCCATGGTCCGGTAGCTCGGCACGAACGCGTCGGAGACGATGACGTCCTTGGAGCCGGTTCCCCGCAGGCCCACCACATTCCACGAGTCGTCGACGATCTCGTAGTCCTTGCGCGGCAGGATCATGTGCAGCATCTGCGGCGGCATCAGCGGGATGCCCTTCTCGTCGCCGAGCATGGCGCCCAGGATGATCCAGTCGCAGTGGTCGGTGCCCGAGCTGAACTGCCAGCGGCCGTTGAAGATGTAGCCGCCGTCGACCGGCTTGGCCACGCCCTGCGGCGCGTACGGCGAGGCCATCCAGGTGTCGACGTCGTCGGCCCAGATCTCGGCGGCGACCCGCGGGTCCGCGTAGGCCAGCTGGTAAGGGTGCACGCCCACCACGCCGACGATCCAGCCGGCCGCCGGGTCCAGCGCCGCGGTGGCCATCGTCGTCTCGGCGAACTCGCGGGGGTGGACCTCGAAGCCCTGGTATTGCTTGGTCTGCAGCAGCCGGATCAGGCCGGCGCCCTTCATCAGCTTGACGGTGTCGTCGGTGAGCCGCCCGATCCGTTCGGCTTCGGCGGCTTGGTCGCGCAACTGGTCGGCCATCGCCACTACCCGGTCGAGTACCCGGTCACTCATATCGTTGTCCTTACGTGTGTGGGCTTACTAATGGTCTACCGCAGAACCGGGCCGTCCCAAAGGAAATCCCGATGAGCGGACACCGGCGATCAGAATTCGACGTGAACATCGACGCCGGCCGCCCTCGCCTGGCAGGCGAGAATCAGGCCGTCGTCGAGGTCCGCGGCGCTCAGGACGTCGCACGGTTCCACCAGGGTTTGTCCCTGCGGCCGGCGCAGACGATGCCTCCGGCCGTCCAGCTCGACGTTGACCTGTGCGACTTCCGGCATCGCCGATAGTCAGCGATCGGGGCGGGGTGGTGAGCGCACCCGCCCGGTGGCCGGGAAAACTCACCCGAACCGTCCGGTGACCGGGAGGGGCGGCGGCCCGCGCCGCGCAAGGCCCTACGGTGACTGCTTGTGAACGATGCCGGCCAACAGTCCGTGGATGTCTCCCTGGATGTCTTAGTGGTCGGCGCGGGGTTCGCCGGCCTGTATGCCCTGCACAAGCTGCGCGGCCAGGGCCTGACGGTGCGGGTACTCGAAGCCGCCCCCGAGCTGGGCGGCACCTGGTACCACAACCGGTATCCGGGTGCCCGCTGCGACGTCGAGAGCGTCGACTACTGCTACTCGTTCTCCGACGAACTGCAGCTGGAGTGGGACTGGACCGAACGGTATGCCACCCAGGCCGAGATCCTGGCGTATCTGAACTGGGTGGCCGACAAGCTCGACCTGCGCCGCGACATCGCGCTGCGCACCCGCGTGGTTTCGGCGACACTCGACGAGGCGACGCTGCGCTGGACGGTTACCGCCGATGCGGGACAACGCCTTTCGGCGCGCTTCTGCCTGATGGCGACCGGCCCGCTGTCGGCCGCGCTGACGCCGGACTTCGCCGGACTGGACACCTTCGCCGGCGAGATCTACCACACCGCGCACTGGCCGCACGAGCCCGTCGACTTCACCGGCAAACGGGTGGCGGTTATCGGCACCGGATCGTCGGGCATTCAATCGATTCCGGTGATCGCCGAGCGCGCCGCCCGGCTCTACGTCTTCCAGCGCAGCGCGAATTACAGTGTCCCGGCCGGCAACAGGCCGCTGTCCGCCGAGGAACTCGACGAGATCAAGGCCAATTACCCGCAGCGGCGGGCGCTGTCGTGGCGCAGCGGTGGCGGCTCGCCGCACATCACCGCCCCGAAGCCGACGATGCAGTTCACCGCCGAGGAGCGCCGGGCGGCGTTCGAAAAGCGTTGGCAGCTCGGCGGCGTGCTGTTCTCCAAGACGTTCCCGGACCAGATCACCGACCTGGAGGCCAACGAAGAGGCCCGCAGGTTCTATGAGGAAAAGGTGCGGGCGGTCATCGACGATCCGGCCGTAGCCGAATTGCTGATTCCCACCGACCACCCGATCGGCACCAAGCGAATCTGCACCGACAGCAACTACTTTCAGACCTTCAACCGCCCTAACGTGTCGCTCATCAGTGTCCGTAACACACCGATCACATCGATCGATGCCGCGGGCATCAACACAGACGAGGCGCACTACGATGTCGATATGATTGTGCTGGCAACGGGTTTCGATGCGATGACCGGGGCGCTGGGCAAGATCGACATCGTCGGGCGTCGGGGCACCCTGCTGCGGGACGACTGGGCGCACGGGCCCCGCACGTATCTTGGCCTGGGTACGGACGGCTTCCCCAACCTGTTCCTGATTTCGGGCCCGGGGGCGCCCGCGGTGCTGGCCAACATGGTGCTGCACGCCGAGGCGCAGGTGAACTGGATCGCCGAGGCCATCGCCTTTCTCGACCAGCACGGCTACGCCGCGCTGGAAGCCACCGTGGACAGCGTGGACGGCTGGGGCGCCGAATGTGCCCGCCGCGCCGAGACGACGCTGTTCACCAAGGCGAACTCCTGGTACATGGGCGCCAACGTGCCGGGCAAGCCGCGCGGCTTCATGCTGTTCACCGGCGGCTTCGCCGCGTACAACGACATCTGCGCCGAGGTGGCCGACGCCGGCTACCGGGGCTTTGATCTCATCGAACGATGACGGGATTGCTGGGCAAGGTCGTCGTGGTCACCGGCGCCGCGAAGGGCACCGGGCGGGTGCACTGCGCGCGCTTCGCCGACGAGGGCGCCGACGTGATCGCGCTCGACGCCGACACCGCGGCCGACGAATTGCGTGTCACCGCAAGGGGAGTCGAGGACCGGGGCCGACGGTGCGTGACCGGCCTGGCCGACGTCAGCGACCTCGAGGCGATGACGGCCGCCATCGATGCCGGGGTCGCCGCGCTGGGCCGCCTCGACGTCGTGGTGGCCAACGCCGGGGTGCACCTGCCGGGCGCGCCGTCCTGGGAACTCGACCCCCGGGTGTGGCAGCGCACGCTCGACATCAACCTCACCGGCGTCTGGCACACGGTCCGCGCGAGCGTGCCGCACATGGTTGATCGGGAGGGCGATCGGGGTGGCTCCGTCGCCATCATCAGTTCCACGAGCGGGCTTCGCGGCCTGCCCGACACCGCGCACTACACCGCCAGCAAGCACGCGGTGGTCGGACTGGCGCGCACCCTGGCCAACGAGCTCGGCCCGCACGGCATCCGGGTCAACACCGTGCATCCCGGCCCGGTGGCCACGCCAATGGTGCTGAACGAGACCACCTTTCGGCGACTGCGGCCGGACCTGGACAACCCGACCGCCGCCGATGCGGCCGAGGTGCTGCAGGCACGCAACCTGCTCCCGGTGCCGTGGGTCGAGCCCGTCGACATCGCCAACGCGGTGCTGTTCCTGGCCTCGGATGCGGCCCGCTACATCACCGGCACCCAGCTCGTCGTCGACGCCGGCCTGACGCAGAAGACGACGTGACCATGACGGCCGACGGGCGCCTGACAGGCAAGGTCGCATTGGTCACCGGCGCGGCGCGGGGGATCGGCCGCGCGCAGGCGGTGCGGTTCGCGCAGGAGGGCGCCGACGTCGTCGCGCTCGACGTGTGTGGCCCGGTCGACACGGTGATCATCCCGCACAGCACGCCGGCCGACCTCGAAAAGACGGCCGCACTGGTTGCCGAGGCCGGTGCGCGGGTGCACACCGAAATCGTCGACGTGCGTGACCTCTCCGGTATGCAGGATGCCGCCGATCGCGGCGCCCAGCGGTTCGGTGGCCTGGATGTGGTCTGCGCGACCGCCGGAATCACCTCGCGCGGCATGGCGGTCGAGCTGGACGAAAACGCCTGGCGCACCATGCTCGACGTCAACCTCACCGGGGTGTGGCACACCTGCCGCGCGACCGCGCCGCACCTGATCGCGCGCGGGGCCGGGTCGATGATCCTGACGAGCTCCATCGCCGGCCTGCGCGGGCTGGTCGGCGTCGCGCACTACACCGCCGCCAAGCACGGCGTTATCGGCATGATGCGCAGCATGGCCAATGAGCTTGCGCCGCATAATGTTCGGGTCAACTGCATCAGCCCGACCAACGTCGACACGCCGATGATTCACAACGACGTGGTCAGCACCGCGTTCCGGCCCGACCTGGACCGCCCGCCCACGCGCGCGGAATTCGCCGAGGCGGCCCGCTCGATGAACATGCTCGCGGTGCCGTGGGTGGACGCGGTGGACGTGGCCAACGCCGCGCTGTTCCTGGCCTCCGACGAGGCGCGCTACATCACCGCGATCGTCCTGCCCGTCGACGCGGGGGCCACCCAGCGATGAGGAGATGAACACCATGACCGCCATCGAGGAGCTGCTGGCCCGCCTGCGCCGGCTCGAGGACGAGCGTGACATCGCCCGGCTGATCGCCTCGTACGGCCCCGCGGTCGACGCCGGCGACGCCGACGCCGCCGCGGCCCTGTGGGCGACCGACGGGGTGTACGACGTCGACGGCTGGCGCATGGAAAGCCGCGCCGACGTCCACGCGATGATCGCCTCGCAGGCCCACCAGAAGCTGGTGGCCAAGGGCTGCTCGCACTTCCTCGGGCCGTGTGTCGTCACGGTCGACGGCGACGAGGCGGTGGCGGTCTGCGAATCCCTGGTGTTGGTCCGCGACGGCGACGGCTATCGCGTATGGCGGGCCACCGCGCACCACTTCGCGCTGCGCCGCATCGACGACCGATGGCAGATCGCCACCCGCTCCAGCCGGGTGCTTGACGGCAACCCCGATGCGCTCGCCCTGTTGACGAAAGGCCTTGCGGGACAGAGCTGATCGGACCCGCTAGCCGCGCGACAGGAACGCCAGCACGGTGCTTTCGAACGCGTCCTTGGCCTCGATCATCGCCCAGTGCCCGGAGTTGGGGAAGATGTGCAGCTCCGCGTTGGGGATGGTGCGCATCGGGATCAGCGCCATGTCCGGTGGGCTCACCCTGTCGTCGCGGCCCCACGTCAGCAGGGTGGGCGCGGTGAGCTTGTGCATGGTCGCCCACGGCAGCGGCCGGTCGGAGGCGCTCAGCGCGGCGTTCATCCCGGCGAACGCCGCCTTGCCGTACATGCGCCGGGCCGCGGCCAGGGTGTCGGGGTCGGTGGCCAGCGCCCAGCGTTCCTCGATCAGCTGTTCGGTGACCAGTGCCTGGTCGTAGACCATCGACTTGAGCCAGTCGACCAGCCGTTGCCGCGTAGGGTCCTCGACGAACTCCTGCAGCAGCCGGATGCCTTCGCTGGGACTGGGACTGAAGATGTTGGTGCCGATGCCGCCGATGGTCACCAACCGGTCGACGCGGTGCGGATTGTGGGTGGCGAAGTTGATGCCGACGCCGCCGCCCATCGAGTTGCCGACGATGTGCACCTTGTCGACGCCCAGCGCGTCCAGGAACGGCGACACCGTGCCGAACGCGGTGACCATCGGATGCCCGCCGAAGTCGTCGCTGACCCCGAACCCGGGGAATTCCAGGATCAGGCACCGGAAGTGGGCGGCGAAGGCGGGCAGCACGCCACGGAAGTTCCGCCATCCGGTGACGCCGGGCCCAGACCCGTGCAGGAACAGCAGCACCGGGGCCGAATCCGGGCCGCCGGTGTCGTAGTAGCGCAACGCGCCCTTTTCCAGGCCGATTTCATGAAGGTCGTCCGCCGCGATGGTCGCCGGTTCAGAGGTGTTCGCCACGGATGTCACCCTGCCATGCCATCGCACACACGGCGGACGGGGTTCCGCTGACCGGGCGGATCAGAGCGGGCCGCCCGCGGGCTCGCCGCAATTCAGCAGCTCTTTGAGCGCGGCCGGGAACGCGTCGGCGAGGTCCCACAGGTCCGGCGCCAGGTCGGGGCAGGAGATGATGCCGACGCCGAGGCGGCCGTTGAGCGACATCACGGTGATGTTGAGCGCGGCGCCGGCGATGATTGGGCCGAGCGGATACATGGCGTCCAGCCGGCACCCCAGGAAGTAGAGCTGGTCCTGCGGGCCGGCCACGTTGGACATGACCAGGTTGTGCGGCGGCTTGTCGGGTAACGGGATGCGTGGCAACAGCTTCCTGGCGGCGCCGAACACGGCCTGCCCGGCCACCTGCGTCCAGTCGTGCAGCAGCGTCGGGCCCAGCGCCGCGGAGTGGTCCTTGGCCGCGGCGTTCCCGGCGGCGATGCGTGCCAGCCGTTCCACCGGGTCGTCGATCTGGGTTTCGAGCCGGCACAGCATCCAGGTCATCTGGTTGCGGCCCGCCCGAGTCGATTTGTCGCGGACGGACACCGGCACGCTGGCGACCAGGGGCAGCTCCGACAGCGCGTCGCGGTCCTGGAAGTACTGTCGCAGCGCCCCCGCGCACAGTGCGGTCACGACATCGTTGACCGTCACCCCGAACCGGCGTTTGACGGTCTTGACGTCCTCGAGGTCCACACTGGTCAGGGCGACGTTGCGGCGCCGGGTGAACGTGCCGTTGAACGGCGTCGGGGGCGCCGCGAACGGCGCGGCCATCGTCTGCCCGCCCCCGCGGGCACGCAGCACCGTCCCCGCCAGGGTCAGCACCGTTGACGGCACCACCTTGGCCAGGCGCCACGGCCGCATTGCCGCGCCGATCAGCCCGCTGGCGGCGATCTGCAGCGGATTCGCCGTGCCGATGCGCTCGGCCGGTTCCGGCGGCGCGGCGTCCGGCACGGCGCTGCACAACTGCGCGAGCAGGTTGGCTCCGCCCACACCGTCGACCACCGCGTGGTGGATCTTGACGACGACGGACAGCGCGTCGGTGCCGTGCAGGCCTTCGATCACCCACATCTCCCACAGCGGGCGATCCCGATCGAGCGCCAGCCCGGCGATGTGGCCGCAAATGTCCGCTAATTCCTTCGGCCCCCCGGGCGAGGGCAGGGCGACGCGGTGCAGGTGGCGTGCCAGATCGAACCGATCGTCGTCCACCCACACCGGATGGTCGAAGTTCAGTTGGTTGTCGGCCAGCTTGAGGCGGAATTCGGGCACGGCGTCCAACCGCACCGACAGCGCCTCACAGAAGCGGTCGAAGGTGTAGCCGCCCGGCATCGTCGTGGGGTCCAGCTCCAGTACGCAGCAAACGTTCAAAGGCTGCGTCGGGGATTCCAGGTATAAGAAGAACGCGTCTAACCCACTGAGTCGTTGCATGCTTGCTCGTCTCTTTTGCGCGGCCATGACCGCTGGTCACGTGACCGGCGGTCATCCCGGAGCTCCCGAGGGGGCGCACGATGGGGGCGGCCGCAACTTATTTAGTGTGACTTTTATCTGTAGCCGTTGCGGGGCTTTCGGCAAACATCTCGGCTGTACATTTAACGAAATCGCCACTCAGCCGACGCCCGGTGCGGCCGGCGGGTCGCCGGTTATGCGCTGGTCGAGCGGCGGCCGGCCAGCAGGCGGTCGACGGAGTAGCGGTTGTGGCCGCGGAAAGCAATCACACCGACGAGAAAGAGCGCGTGCACAAGCTGCTCGCCGATCACGGTGAAGTGCTCGATCGACGTCGCGCCCAGCACGAGGACGATCATCAGCAGAGCGCCGGCGACGGCGGCCCCGCGGGTCAGCGCCCCCGCCAGCAGCAGCGCCCCGGTGATCAGCTCAGCGAAGGGCAGCGCGTAGCTGCACGCCGAGACCGCGATGGTAGGCAGCATCGACGTGCTGAACTCACCCATCATCTGCGCGTGAAACGCGGCCAGCTTCGGCAGCCGGACCAGGCCGTGCCCGAACAGGCTGGCCCCGATGGTCAGCCGAGCCAGCAGATACGCCAGCGCGCGGTCGGTGTCGGACGCGGACATGGGCGGCCCTTTCCCCGGGTGTCCCGGTGCGGCGTGGGAGGCTAACGCGGACAACCGGTTTGGTGTGCTCGTCGGGACACGGTCATTGCGCTCCGGAGGGCTCGCGGGCCATCGCGGAGTCTGGTGCTGCCCAGTCGGTCGAGACCTTGCGGTGCTTGATCAGCCAGGCGTCACCCTCGGGCACCAGGAGGTCGCGGTAGCGGCCGCAGTGGTCGAGCCCGATGTGGGTGACCACGGTGAAGTAGGAGTCGACCCGGGCCTGGCCGGGCGCCAGCTCGGTGAACAGCACGTTCGCGACGTTATGGCGCACAATCGGTTTGACGCCCGCCGAGACGGCCACCTTCCCGGTGACACCGCCCAGGAAGGCCGCGATCTGCGAACGCCCGCGCAGCGGTGCGAAACCGCGGATCTCGAGGATGCCATGGGCGCAGAACGTCTCCGCGAGCCGGTCGAGCCGGCCGGCGTCACCGGACCAGTTGTAGCGCGCCAAGGTATCCCGGATTCGCTCGCGGGCGACCAGCTCCCACATTTCCACCGTCACGACTCCTCGCCGCCGCCGACACTCGGCCCACCAGCGTAGGCGCACCCGGTGAGGCTGCGGAAACCAGGCGGGACAGCGATCGTCAGCGTCATCGGCTTCTGATCGGTGCCGTTGTGCGGCAGGGCAATTGGGCCACGCCGTCGCTGCGTGGTCGGTGACGACCAACCGCCAGGTCACGGCTGTGGCGAAGGCTACTCGCCGGCCCACGTTTCGAGAACGCACCGGTTGGGCAATAAAGGTGGCGAGCGCACGACACGGGCGTTCGTGCGCCAGACGGAGGGAGAACGCATGTCGGACAAGAGTGGTCCTGAAGAAGCCATCGAGGGCATCGTCGAGGGTGTCAAGGGCAAGGTCAAGGAAGTCGCCGGCGCGGTCGCCGGGCGCGACGACCTGATGCGGGAGGGCAAGGCTCAGCAGGACAAGGCCGACGCGCAACGAGAGGCGGCCCAGAAAGAGGCCGAGGCCGAAAGCGCACGTAAGGCCGCCGAAGTCAACGAGGCTCGCCAGAAAGCCGAACAGTAAAGGCAGCCGATGATGGCCCGGTCACAGGCGTGGCCGGGCCATCGCACTGTCGCGGCCCGGGCGGGAATGAAAACCCGCGAGCGGGTGCAGAACAACGCATGAAGCTCAACGACGCCTTAACGGTGGCTGTGCCGTTGTGGTTCAACTCACTTCGGCGGTGATCCGGTGAACCATTTACGGGTCGGCCATCGTCGGCATGGGCATGACTGCAACAACGTATTCCAGCTCCCCGCATCGGGCCGCGGGCCGAGGATGCGGCGCTCCACGGATCGCCGGCACCGCGGTGGCTTTCACGCCGCACCGCTACGACCGGGACGAGGTCGCACGCGAACTCACCGGGTTCACCGATCCGGGATTTCTGCGCTTCGCCCAGACCGCCGGCGTCGACCAGCGCAGCCTCGCGCTGCCGCTGTCGCGTTACCCGAGGCTGAGCGGCTTCACCGAAGCCAACGATGCGTATCTCGAGGTGGCCGTCGATCTGGGTGAGCGGGCGGTCACTTCGGCCCTGGCTGCTGCCGGCGTGGCACCGCACGAGGTCGACACGATCGTGATGGTCTCCAGCACCGGAATCGCCGTGCCCACCATCGACGCGCGGTTGATGACCCGAATCGGCTTGCGGCCCGACGTCAAACGGGTGCCGCTGTTCGGGCTCGGCTGCGTGGCCGGTGCCGCCGGAATGGCGCGCGTCCACGACTACCTGCACGGCTACCCCGGGCACGTCGCCGTGCTGCTGTCGGTCGAATTGTGCTCGCTGACGCTGCAGCGCGACGACACCTCGATCCCCGCGCTCATCGGGGTGTCCCTGTTCGGCGACGGCGCCGCCGCCGTCGTCGCCACCGGGGCGGAACGAATCCCGTTGACCGACAGCGCAACAGGGCCGCGCGTCCTGGCGACGCGCAGCCGCGTCATCCCGGAGACGGTCGACGTGATGGGCTGGAACGTCGGTTCGAGCGGATTTCAGCTCGTCATGTCCCGTGACGTCCCCAAGATGGCCGACGATTACCTGCGCGGCGAGGTCGACGAGTTCCTGGCCGATCACGGGCTGTCCGTCGCCGACATCTCGGCCTGGGTCTGTCATCCCGGCGGTCCAAAAGTCCTCGAGTCGATCGAGAACGCGATCGGCTTACCCGTCGAAGCCCTGGCGCACAGCCGAAACTCCATGCGGGAGAACGGAAACATGTCCTCGGTGTCCGTGCTGGACGTGCTGCGCCGCACGGTTGACGCGCCGCCGGGCGACGACGCCTTCGGGGTGATGCTCGCGATGGGACCGGGTTTCTGCTTCGAGCTGCTATTGCTGCAGTGGTGACGGGGACCACGCCGTGTACTACTACCTGTTCATTCTCGCCGTCGGCGCCGAGCGCATGGTCGAGCTCGCGGTCGCCCAGCGAAACGCCAGATGGTCAATGACGCACGGCGGCAAGGAGTTCGGCCGCGATCACTACCCGGCGATGGTCAGCGTGCACGCCCTGCTGCTGGTCTCGTGCGTCGTCGAGACCTGGAGCCTGGGCCGGCCGTTCATCGGGTGGCTGGGCTGGCCGATGCTGGCCGTGGTCGCGCTCAGCACGGTCGTGCGCTGGCGCTGCGTCAGCGTGCTCGGCAAGCGCTGGAACCCGAGGCTCATCGTGATCCCGGACGCGCCGCTGGTTCAGCGCGGCCCGTATCGCTGGGTGCGCCACCCCAACTACACGGCGGTGGCGGCCGAGGTGGCCGCGCTGCCGCTGGTGCACTCCGCGTGGCTCACCGCGATCGTGTTCAGCCTGGCCAATGCGCTGGTGCTCTTTGTGCGCATCCGCGCGGAGAACGCGGCGCTGGGATACGTCTGATCAGGGGGCGATGGGCCGATTGGTCCATTGGCGGTCGGGCCGGCGCGTCGAGCGGAACCATCCGCCGGCCGCGCCGGTGCCGCCGTCGGTCGGGATGACGTGTCCGGTGACGAAACCCGAGAGGTCGGAGGCCAGGAACAGGATGACCCTGGCCTGGTCATCGGGCAGGCCCATCCGCCCGACCGGAACCCACCGCGGCCACTGCGCCTGTTCCTCCGCCGAAAGCCATTGCGAATAGGGCACTTGCAGGGATTCGGTGACGTCGGGCGCGATGGCGTTCACCCGCACCCCGTCGTTGCCCACCTGGACCGCGAGGCTACGGGTGAACGCGTTGACGGCGGCTTTGAAGGCGGCGTACACCGGATCCTCCGGGTAGCCGCGCAGCGCCTCGATCGACGAGACGTTCACGATCGCACCGGCGTGCCGTTCGACCATGGCCGGCAGGAACGCGTGGGTCAGCAGGAAGACGTGGTGCAGGTTGATCCGGTAGAGCTCATCCCACAGTCGCGGGTCGGTGCCGGCGAAGTTTCCGGGGTGCCGCAGCCAGTGGCCGACGTTGTTGACCAGCACGTCGACCCGGCCGAACCGATCGAGAACCGTCGCGGCCAGGCGCGCGACCTGATCGCGGTCACGCACGTCGGTGACGACCACCAGAGCCGACCCCCCGGCCTCGATGATCGAGGACGCCGTCGCGTCGGCGAGGTCGGCGTCGATGTCGGCGATGATCACGTCGGCGCCGTGTTCGGCGAACAACCGCGCGGTGGCCGCGCCGATTCCTCCCGCGCCGCCGGTAACGACTGCCACCCGGCCGGGTAGCAGGGGGCCAGGTTGCCTAGCGTGTGTCACCGCTCATATCTTCGGGCATTCTTGGGGTTGAGCAACAGCCGGTTCGGTCTGACGACGCCCGCGCGGCAACCGCAAGAGAGATGAATCGGTGATACCCGTCTCTGCCGTCAGCAAACGTGATGTACACGACATTTCCCACGCGTTAATTTCCCGTTAGCCCTCGCCGGCCGCGGGTATTCGCCCTCCACTTAGGAGGTTGAAGCCCAATGGTGAGTACAGCCGAACCGACACATATATTGCCGAGCGTGGCGACGACGAGGCGCGTTCATCATCGCCATAGCCCGCAGTCAGTTGCCGTGGGGCTTGCCAGCCGTTTGATCGTCAAGAACGCCGTCCGCGCGTGGGCCATGACGCCGAATCTGCATTGGCCGCTCGAATACGTCGACACCGTCGCGGGATTGTTCCCGCGTGTGGGGTATGCGGCGAAAACCGAATCGGTGCGGTTGGACAACTGTGCCGCCGAATGGGTGCGCGCGCCCGGCGTATCGGGGGAGCGCGCGATCCTGTATCTACACGGCGGCGCGTTCCTTACCTGCGGGCTCAACACACACCGTTCCATGGTGACCCGCTTGTCGAAGGCGGCCGATGCCGCCATCCTCGCCGTCGCGTACCGGAAGCTGCCCGCACACCAGATCACCGACGCCATCGACGACGGGATCAGTGGCCTGCGCTGGCTGCAGGATCACGGCTACGACGGCGACCGGGTTGTCGTGGCCGGCGACTCCGCCGGGGGATACCTGGCGTTCATGACCACGCTCCTGGCGATCCAGGACGACATCATGGAGCCGGCCGGGGTTGCGGCCGTGTCCCCGTTTACCGATGCGGACCCGGTGCGAAAGCTCAAGCACCGCAACGCCCGCAAGTGCTCGATGTTCACCCGCCGGGCCTTCTCGCGGTTCGCCCAATTCCTCAGCAACGCACAGGTTGTGGAGGGCGAGGGCGACGCCACGGTCGCGTCCCCGGTGGACGCCGATCTGTCGTCGTTGCCGCCGGTCACCATTCACGCCAGCTCGGACGAGTTGCTGCTCGCCGACGCCGAACTGATGGCGAAGCGCTTGGAAGCCAGCGGGATCCACTGCGATCTGCATCTGTGGGACGGGCAGGTCCACGACTTCCCTTTGGCCGCAGACGTTTTGCCCGAGGGCAGGCGCGCAATCAAGTACCTTGGGGACTTCGTCAAGGACGTCACCGCTGTTCGCGCGAAGGTTTCGAGCGTGCGCAGCCTGCGCAATGCCGCGGTGGCCGGTTGAAGGCGCCGAAAGTAACTGCGCTGCAAGCTGGTTCGCTGACCCGCCGCTCCGGCGGCCGTACACCCTGTCCCGGTGCCCGGCCTCGCCCGTGGCCCTGCGACACGGTGGCCGGCGAAGAACCCAGCGCATAAGTTGCGCCGCTGCCGTTACAGTTGGTCCTGATGACCCCACCAGCCCCGCCTGCGCTCACCGTGCGGTACGACGGAGCCGAGCGCACCTTCGCGCCGGGCAACGACGTAGTGATCGGGCGTGACCTGCGCGCCGACCTGCGGGTCGCCCACCCGCTGATCTCCCGTAACCACTTGATCGTTCGATATGACCAGGGCCGATGGGTCGCCATCGACAACGGCAGCCTGAACGGGCTGTATGTGCACAACCGCCGCGTCCCGGTCGCCGACATCCAGGACGGCCTGCGCGTCAACATGGGCAACCCCGACGGCCCCGCGCTCACTTTCGAGGTCGGCCGCCACCAGGGCTCGGCCGGCCGGCCGCCGCTGACGACGTCGATACCGATCGTCAGCAACCCCAGCGAACCGCTGGCGCGCGCGCCGCAGAGCCAGCCGTTCGGCACGCCGTGGCCGGGCCAGCCCCAGCAGCCGGCGTCGGCCTCGTTCCGGCACCCGGTCCATCCGCCCACCGCCGCACAGCCGAGCCAGCCGGCCGGCGGACCCGCGCCGAGCTATCCGTCCGGCCCGCAGCCCCGGCACCCGACCAGCGGTCTGCCGAGCGCCCCGCCCACCGGCTCCCAGCACGCCCCGCAGATCTACCGGTCGCCGTCGGCGCATGCGGCGCCGCCGACCACCGCCGAGCCGGCGGCTCCCCAGACCGGCCGCATCGGCGGCGACTCGTCCGTCATCGCGACCTCGATGATGAAGATCCTGCGGCCGGGCAAGACCGGGCTGGACGTGCCCGGCGCGGTCAAGATCGGCCGGGCCAACGACAACGACATTGTCATCCCCGAGGTGCTGGCATCGCGCCACCACGCCACCCTGGTCCCGACGCCGACCGGAACCGAGATCCACGACAACCGCAGCATCAACGGCACCTTCGTCAACGGCGCCCGGGTCGATTCGGCCGTGCTGCACGACGGCGACGTCGTCACGATCGGCAACATCGACCTGGTCTTCCACGGCGGTCACCTGGCCCGCCGCGACCAAGCCGCCACCGCGACGCGCGGCGGCGGCCTCGACGTGCGCGGGGTCACGTGGACGATCGAGAACAACAAGACGCTGCTGGACAACATCTCGCTGACCGCGCTGCCGGGCACCCTGACCGCCATCATCGGGCCGTCCGGCGCCGGTAAGTCGACCTTCGCCCGGCTGGTCGCCGGCTACACCCACCCGACGACGGGAACCGTGTCGTTCGAGGGCCACAACGTGCACGCCGAGTACGCCTCGCTGCGCAGCAGGATCGGGATGGTGCCCCAGGACGACGTCGTGCACGGGCAGCTGACCGTGCAACAGGCGCTGATGTACGCCGCGGAACTGCGGCTGCCGCCGGACACCACCAAGGACGACCGCGCCCAGGTGGTGGCCCGGGTGCTCGAAGAGCTCGAGATGACCCAGCACCTGCACACCCGGGTCGACAAGCTGTCCGGCGGTCAGCGCAAGCGCGCGTCCGTGGCGCTGGAGCTGCTGACCGGGCCGTCGCTGCTGATCCTCGACGAGCCGACCTCCGGCCTGGATCCCGCGCTGGACCGCCAGGTGATGACCATGCTGCGGCAGCTGGCCGACGCTGGCCGCGTGGTGCTGGTGGTCACGCACTCGCTGACCTACCTGGACGTCTGCGACCAGGTGCTGCTGCTCGCGCCCGGCGGCAAGACGGCGTTCTGCGGTCCGCCCAGCCAGATCGGCCCGGCGATGGGCACCACCAACTGGGCCGACATCTTCAGCACCGTCGCCAACGACCCGGACGGGTCTCGCGCGCGCTACCTGGCCCGCACCGGCCCGCCGCCGGCCCCGCCGCCCGCGGAGAAGCCCGCCGAGCTGGGCGATCCCTCGCACACCAGCCTGTTCCGGCAGTTCTCCACGATCGCCCGGCGCCAGATGCGGCTGATCGTCTCGGACCGCGGCTACTTCGTCTTCCTCGCGCTGCTGCCGTTCATCATGGGGTCGCTGTCGATGTCGGTGCCCGGCGATGTCGGCTTCGGCATCCCGAACCCGATGGGCGCCGCGCCCAACGAGCCCGGCCAGATCCTGGTGCTGCTCAACGTCGGCGCGGTGTTCATGGGCACCGCCCTGACCATCCGCGACCTCATCGGCGAGCGGGCGATCTTCCTGCGTGAACAGGCGGTGGGCTTGTCCACGTCGGCGTACCTGCTGGCCAAGGTCTGCGTGTACACGGTCTTCGCGATCGTCCAGTCGGCGATCGTCACGATCATCGCGGTGTTGGGCAAGGGCGCCCCGACCCAGGGCGCGGTGGCGCTGGGCAAGCCGGCTCTGGAGCTGTTCGCCGATGTCGCGCTCACGTGCGTCGCGTCCGCGATGCTCGGACTGGCGCTGTCGGCCGTCGCCAAGTCCAACGAGCAGATCATGCCGTTGCTGGTGGTGGCGGTCATGTCGCAGTTGGTGTTCTCCGGCGGGATGATCCCGGTCACCGCGCGCGTCGGCCTCGACCAGATGTCATGGGCCACACCGGCGCGGTGGGGATTCGCGGCCTCGGCCTCCACCGCCGACCTGACCAAGCTGGTGCCCGGCCCACTGACGCCCAAGGATTCGCACTGGCGACACACCCCGGCGACGTGGTGGTTCGACGTCGGCATGCTGTTCGTCATCAGCGCCGTCTACCTGGGTTTCGTGCGCTGGAAGATCCGCCTTCGGGGCGGCTGAGCGCTGTACTGTCAGGCGCCCTTGCGCACCAACTGCTCGGCCGCGGCCCGCATACGGTCAGACAGCTGCAGCAAATCGTGCTCACCCACGCCCAGCGGCAGCGTGTATGCCAGTTGCCGCAATTCGACGGCGTAGTTGCGCAAATCTTCGCGAAGGCGCATCTCAACAGTGGGCATGGACTTCTCCCTCGGGCTGGGCAGGAGCCTGGTCCGCGTCGACCAGCCGATCTGAAAATTTTCGCAGGCCTTCCGCGCAACCGCGAGGGCGCCGACGCGTATTAACGGGAGTTTGACAGCGAATTTACAGTTCGGGCGCCGCCGATATCGGCGCTCGCACCTGCCGCGATACCGAAATTCCCTGCGCCGTCTCGCCGTGGCGTTACGCTGACGACGCTCGGTGAAAAGCAATGCGGAAAGGCACAGGCGCCGGAATGGATTTCGAACTCGACGCTGGGCAGCGCGCCTGGCTTACCGAGGTTCGCGAATTTCTGCACCACAACGTCACCCCGGAATTGCGTGCCGAGCTCGCCGAGCACGACCTGGAATTCCCCGACGGTGAGGTCGCCCGATTTCGCCGCAAGATCGGGGCCAAGGGCTGGTTCGGGCTGAACTGGCCGCGCGCATATGGGGGACTGGGGCTCGGCGCCATTCACCTGCATCTGCTGATGAGCGAATTCGAATACTGGGGTGTGCCCGGCCCCGACCTGACGGTGACCTCGGTGGCGCCGATGATCATGCGGCACGGCACCGAGCGCAACAAGACCGATTGGCTGCCCCCGATCGCCCGGGGCGAAATGATCTGCGCGGTCGGCTATTCCGAGCCGGATGCGGGAACCGACCTGGCCAGCCTGCGGACCAGCGCCACGCTGGACGGCGAGGAATGGGTGATCAACGGCACCAAGATCTGGAACAGCGGCGCCCAGCGCGCGACGCACGAATGGCTCTGTGTCCGTACCGATCCCGGCGGCGCCCGGCATCGCGGGATTTCGGTCATCATCGTGCCGATCGGCAGCCCGGGCGTCGACATCCGCCCGCTGTACGCGTGGTCCGGCTATCGGACCAATGAGGTGCACTTCCACGACGTGCGGGTGCCGGTCACCAATCTGATCGGCGAGGTCAACCGCGGTTGGACCTACATCACCGGTGCGCTCGATCTCGAACGCGGTGCGCTGACCAACGCCGGAGACCTGCGCCGCGCCGTGGAGGAGTTGCATGAGCTGGCGCGGCGGCCGCGAAGCGACGGGTCCGTGCCCGCCGACGATGCGTCGCTTCGCCGCCGGCTGGTGCAGGCCGAGGCCGACGTCGCGGTGGCCGTGCTGATGGGCTACGAGGCGGCGTCGATCCTCGACAGCGGCGACAACGGTGCCATCTCCACCGTCGAAGTGAGCGTCGAGAAGGTGTTCACCAGTGAGCTGCGCCAGCGCATCGCCGACCTGGCGCTCGACCTCCTCGGCCCCGATGGCCTGCTGGCGCATCGCAGCGAACGGGCCCCGCTGGCGGGCAAATTCGAGCGGCTCTACCGGGCCGCCCCGCTGATGCGCTTCGGCGGGGGTACCAACGAGGTGCTGCGCGACATCATCGCCCAGCGCGGGCACGCGATGCCCTCCTACGGACGCTGACCCCGAGTTCCGCAATCGATGAAGACGATCCCCACCCCCGAACAGCGCGAGTTCGCCTCGGCGTTGCGCGCCTTGCTGGCCGCGGAGAACCCGATCGCCGCGGTGCGCGCCCTCGGCGAACCCGGCGCGGACCGCGGCACGCCGGCGCTGTGGAAGGCGCTGGCCGAGGCGGGCGTCTTCGGCTTGGCCATCGGCGAGGAGTACGGCGGGGCCGGCGGCTCGCTCGACGACCTCGCAGTCTTCTACACCGAGGCCGGCCGCGCGCTGTGCCCGACGACGGTGCACAGCAGCGTGCAGGCCGCGCTCGCCATCGACCAGCTCGCCTCCCCGGGCGTCAAGGCCCGCTGGCTGCCGCCGCTCGCGTCCGGCAGCGTCCGGGCCACCACCGCGTTGTGGAACCCGCGCGACGCCGCCGTTGTCGCCCCGCCGCTACACGCCGAACAAGTCGGAGAACGGTGGCGGCTCAACGGAACCGCGGACTACGTCCTCGATGCCGACGTCGCCGATCTCATCGTGATCTCGGCCGCCGCGGCCGGGCGCACCCTGCTCTTCGTCGTCGACGCCCGCGGGGTCGGCGCGGAACCGATCGACATGGCCGGTGGGCTCCGGGCCTGCACGGTGCGCTTCGACGGCGTCACCGCCGATGCGGCGCCCGACGAGGTCACCGCGCCGGCACTGCGCCGGTTGGCCAACACCGCCGTGGCGCTGGGATCGCTCGACCTGGTGGGCGTCGGCCAGGCCGTGCTGGACCGCACCGTCGACTACACCAAGCTGCGTCACCAATTCGGCCGGCCCATCGCGTCGTTCCAGGCCGCCCAGCATCTGGTCGCCAACATGCACATCGCGCTCGCGGCGGCGCGACTGGCCGCGCACGCGGCGGTGTTCTGGCTGGGCCGCGGCCGGGTCGCTACCAGGGAGACGGCCGTCGCGCGCATGCACGCGGCCGCCGCCGCGCGGCTGATCACGCTGGACGCCCACCAATTGCACGGCGGCATGGGCTATGTCACCGAGACCGACCTGCACCTGTGGAGCGAACGCGCCCGGCTCGGCTCGACATTCGGCGGTGGGGCCGACGTCGCCGCCTCCTGGCTGGAGCAGAGCATGCACAACGAGACCGACGAAGGGGAGCGCCGTTGAGCGAGGACAGCTTGATCGATGCGGAATCGGCATCGCGCGTGGGCTCGGTCGCCGCGTCGGCGACCGGTGAGGTGAACCGGCGCGATTGGCAACGCTGGGCGGCGGCGGTGGGTGATCACAACCCGTTGTATTTCGACCCGGATTACGCCAGGGCCAATGGATATCGCGACATCATCTGCCCTCCGTTATTTATTCAGTACGCGATCCTCGGCGTCGCGCCGCTCGAGTCGCTGCGCCCCGACGGATCGTCCGGCGCGGTCTCCGGCGGCCTGTCCTTTCCCCGGGCCCCCAAGCGGATGGCCGGCGGCGAGAGCTTCACGTTTCACCTGCCCGCCTATCACCGCGACGAGATCGAGATGGTCCGCATCGTCGAGTCAATCGTCGAAAAGCAGGGCCGCTCCGGCAAATTCGTTCTCGTCACCTGGCGCACGGTGTACCGCAACCAGCATCGCGACCTGCTGGCCGAAGCGTCGACATCGATGATCGCCCGTCCCTAGGAGCGCGACATGACTGCCTCGCAGGTGTTCTACGAAGACGTCACGGTGGGCGAGGACATTCCCACGCTGACCGTCACCGTCGACGAAACCCAGATGTTCTTCTTCAGCGCCGCCACCTACAACGGCCACCGCATCCACTACGACAAGGAGTGGGCCCGCGACACCGAAGGCTACGCCAACGTCCTGGTGCACGGCCCGCTGCAGGCGGCGCTGCTGGCCCGCGCCCTGGGCGACTGGATCGGCGGGCGCGGGCGACTGGTGTCGTTCTCGGTGCAGAACCGGGCCGTCGCGTACCCCGGCGAATCGCTCAGCTTCGGTGCCGAGGTCACCGGTAAACGGCTGAGTGACACGGGAACCGGGCTGGTCGACCTCGTCATCTCCGGGCGCCGCGACGACACGATCCTGATGCCGGGAATGGCCACGGTCGAGCTGCCGATGCGGGGAGCCCAGCCGTGACCGGGCTGCGCGGCGAGGCGGCCATCGTCGGGATCGCGGAGTTGCCCGCCGAACGGCGGCGCACCCGTGCACCGCTGTTCACCCTCGACCAATACGCGGTGCTGGCAAAGATGGCGATCGAGGACGCCGGAGTCGATCCCGCGTGCGTCAACGGCCTGCTGACCCACGGCATCGCCGAGTCGGCGATGTTCGCGCCGGCCACCCTGTGCGAATACCTGGGTCTGGCCCTGGATTTCGGTGAGCGCGTGGATCTCGGCGGAGCCACCGCCGCCGGAATGATCTGGCGCGCCGCGGCCGCGGTCGAACTCGGCATCTGCGAGGCCGCACTCGCCGTCGTACCCGGATCGGCGGCGCTGCCCCAATCCGAGCGCCGGCCCACGCCCGAGCCGAATTGGTATGGGGCGTCGTCGAACAACTACGGCTCGCCGCAGGCCGAATTCGAGATCCCCTACGGCAACGTAGGCCAGAACGCGCCGTACGCGCAGATCGCCCAGCGTTACGCCGCGGAATTCGGTTACGACCCCGCCGCGGTCGCCAAGATCGCCGTCGACCAACGCACCAACGCGTGCGCGCACCCGGGCGCGGTCTTTCACGGCACCCCGATCACGGTGAACGACGTGCTGGACAGCCCGATGATCGCCGACCCGATCCACATGCTGGAGACGGTGATGCGCGTGCACGGGGGAGTGGGCGTGCTCATCGCCAACGCCGACATCGCGCGCCGCGGCCGCCACCGCCCGGTGTGGATCACGGGCTTCGGCGAGCACATCGCCTTCAAGACCCCGACCTATGCCGAGGACCTGCTGTCCACACCCATCGCGCGCGCGGCCGACCGGGCCTTCGCGATGGCCGGGCTGAGCCGGTCCGAGGTGGACGTCGCGTCGATCTACGACTGCTACACCATCACGGTGCTGATGAGCCTGGAGGATGCCGGATTCTGCGCGAAAGGCAAAGGCATGTCCTGGATTACCGAGCACGACCTGACCTTTCGCGGTGACTTCCCGCTCAACACCGCCGGCGGCCAACTGTCCTTCGGCCAGGCCGGCATGGCCGGCGGCATGCATCATGTGGTCGACGGTGCACGCCAGGTCATGGGCCGGGCCGGCGACGCACAGGTCACCGACTGCCACACCGCGTTCGTGACCGGCAACGGCGGCATCATGAGCGAACAGGTCGCGCTGCTGCTGCGGGGCGACTAGCCATGGCCCACCCCATTCCGGAGCCCACACCCGTCTCGCGGCCGTTCTGGGACGGCCTGGCGCAGCACCGGATCCTGGTGCAGTATTCGCCGTCGGCGCAGCGCTACGTGTTCTATCCGCGCACGCTGGCCCCGGGCACCCTGGCCGACGACCTGGAATGGCGCGAGATCGACGGCGCCGGAACGCTGTACACCTTCACCATCGCCCGCCGGCCCACCGGCCCGCCCTGGCAGGACGCGTTGCCGCAGCTGCTCGCGGTGGTGCAGTGGGACGCCGGGCCGAAATTCAGCACGGAGCTGGTCGACGCCGACCCGGGCGACATCCGGATCGGCATGCGGGTGCAGCCGGTGTTCTACGATCTGCCTGAAGAGGGCATCACCCTCCTGAAATATCGGCCCGCATGACCTCGACGACGAGGTCGGAGGTGCACATGGAAGACCCGCTCAACGGCGTAGTGCAAGCGATGCTCGACCAGTTGAACGCCGGATTCCCGCGCGTCGAGCGCCTGACCGGACCGCAGGCGCGCGCCGCGGTGGCGCAGCGGCGCATGCCGGTCGACAACCTCGACGACGTCCGCAGCGCCACCGACCGCATCGTCCCGGGGCCCGGCGGCTCGGTCCCAGTGCGTGTCTACGAGCCGCACGGCGAGCCGTCGGGGGAGCGCGCCGCGATCGTGTTCTACCACGGGGGCGGATTCGTCTTCTGCGACATCGAGTCTCACGACGGGTTCTGCAGGGCCCTGGCTCGCGGCAGCCGGGCCGTCGTGATCTCGGTCGACTACCGGCTGGCCCCCGAGCATCCCGCCCCAGCCGCGGCGCTCGACGCGTTCGCGGTGTTCGGCTGGGCGGTCGAGCACGCCGCCGAACTGGGCATCGACCCCGCGCGCACCGCGGTCGCCGGTGACAGCGCCGGCGGCAACCTGGCCGCGGTCACCGCCATCGCATGCCGCGACCGCGGCGCCACCCCACCCGCCGCGCAGCTGCTGATGTACCCGGCGATCGACCCGAGCTTCGACACCGACAGCTATCACCGCTATGCCACGGGGCACTTCAACACCCGCGCCGCGATGCAGTGGTACTGGCACCAATACCTGGGCGCGCAAACGGTTTTCGACCCTCCCTATCTGGTGGCCCCGGCCCGCGCCGACACCCATGCGGGCCTGCCGCCCGCGGTGATCGTGACGGCCGGGCTCGACCCCCTGCACAGCGAGGGCTGCGACTATGCCCGCCGGTTGCGCGGCGCGGGAGTGCGCGTCGTGCACCGGGACTTTCCCGGGCTGTTCCACGGCTTCATGACCATGCAAACGTTTCCGCCGGCGGCATCGGCGCAACATCTGGTGTGCGCCGACCTGCGCGAGCTGCTGCATCCGGCCGCCCGGGGCGTGGCGTCGTGACCCAGGCCGGCGACGTCATCGTCATCGGCGCGGGGTTCGCCGGGCTCTACGCCGTGCACCGGGCCGCCTCGTCGGGCCTGTCGGTGATCGCCCTCGAGGCCGCGCCCGACGTGGGCGGCACCTGGTATTGGAACCGTTACCCGGGCGCGCGCTGCGACGTCGAAAGTGTGGATTACTCCTACTCTTTCGACGAGGAGCTGCAACGGAGCTGGCAGTGGACCGAACGCTTTGCGGCCCAGCCCGAAATCTTGGCCTACCTGCGGCACGTCGCCGACCGTTTCGATCTGCGCCGCCACTACCGATTCGGCGTCGACGCCATCGGCGCCACCTTCGAGCGGGGACGCTGGCAGGTGGACACCGCGGCGGGGGACACCTACGCCGCACCGTTCCTGCTGTGCGCGACCGGCTGCCTGTCGGCGGTGAACCGGCCCAATATCCCGGGCGCCGAAACCTTCTCGGGCGAGGTGTATTACACGGCCGCGTGGCCACGCGAGGATCCGGAGCTGCGCGGCAAGCGGGTGGGCCTGATCGGCACGGGATCGTCCGGCATCCAGGTGGCGCCGATCCTCGCCGCCAACGCCGATCACCTGGTGGTATTCCAGCGATCCGCGAACTACACCATCCCGATGCCCAACCGGCCGTGGTCGGCCGAGGAGCAGCGGGAAATCCAGGAGCGGTATCCCGAACGCCGACGGGTCTCCGCGTACGCCGCCGCGGGCACCCCGCACGGCACCTACCACAAGAACGCCCTCGACACCGACGCGCACGAGCGGTCGGAGGCGCTGTGGAAGCGCTGGCGCGAAGGCGGCGTCCTGTTCGCCAAGACGTTCCCCGATCAGACCAGCGACCTGGCCGCCAACGACGTCGCCCGGACGTTCGCCGAGGAGCGGATCCGGGAGATCGTCGCCGATCCCGTTGTCGCAACGGATCTCATCCCGGTCGATCACCCGATCGGAACCAAACGGATCTGCACCGACGACGGCTACTACGCCACCTTCAACCGCGACAACGTCCGACTGGTGAACCTGCGCCGCGAGCCGATCGAGGCGATCACCCCCGCCGGCGTGCGAACCGGCGAAGCGACATATCCCTGCGACGTGCTGGTGTTCGCAACCGGTTTCGACGCGATGACCGGGGCGCTGACCCGAATCGACCCGAAAGGCCCTGGCGGACAACGACTGCGCGACATCTGGGCGGACGGCCCGGTGACCTTCCTCGGCCTGATGGTGCCGGGGCTGCCGAACCTGTTCACCATCAGCGGGCCGGGCAGCCCCTCGGTGCTGGCAAACATGGTGCTGCACGCCGAGGTTCAGGTCGACTGGGTCATCGATCTGGTGCGGACGGCGCGGAGCCAAGGGGTGAGCGAGGTCGAGCCGCGCCGCGACGCGGCGCTCGCCTGGACCCGGCACGTGGGCCAGGCGGCCGACCGGACGTTGTTCCCCAAGGCGGCATCCTCGTGGTACCTGGGCGCCAACATCGAGGGCAAGAAGCGGGTCTTCATGCCATACATCGGCGGCTTCGGCACCTACCGGCGCCACTGCGACCAGGTGGCCCACCACGACTACGCGGGGTTGGTGCTGACCACCCGATGACGACGCCAAGGGGGAAGTGAACCCGTGCCGGAGACGGTTCAGCAGCTGCTGCGGCAGCGGCGCGACGACGACACCCCGGCGCTCGCCCACGGCGACCGGACGTGGACCTGGCGCGAGCACCTCGCCGAGGCGGAGGCGGAGGCCGCGGCGCTGATCAAGCTCGCGGACCCGGCGCGGCCGCTGCATGTCGGTGCGGTGCTGGGCAATTCGCCGTCCATGTTGCGTGCCATGGCCGCGGCCGCGCTCGGCGGCTACGTGTTGTGTGGCATCAACACCACGCGGCGCGGAGCCGGATTGCTCGCCGACATCCGGCGATCCGACTGCCAGATGCTGCTCGTCGACCCTGAGCATTGCGAGCTGCTGGATGGGTTGGACCTCAACGGTATTCAGGTGCTCGATGTGACCGGCGCACGCTACGCCCAAGCCGTCGCCACGGCGCCACCGCTGGTCCCCGTCCGCGAGGTCGCGGCCGCCGACACGCTGATGATGATCTTCACCTCGGGCACCAGCGGTGACCCGAAGGTGGTGCGATTCGCCCACGGCATGGCGATCATGTGCGGCGCCAGCCTGATCTATCAATACGACGTCACCGCCGACGACGTCTGCTACCTGGCGATGCCGCTCTTCCATTCGAACGGTGTCGCCGCCGGGTGGGCCGTCGCGGTCGGCTGCGGGGCGACCATGGTGCCGGCCCGGTTCTCGCCATCGCGCTTCCTCGACGATGTCCGCCGCTACCGGGTGACGTACCTGAACTACGTCGGCAAGCCGCTGGCGTTGATCCTGTCCACCCCCGAACGTCCCGACGATGCCGAGAACACCCTGCGAGTGGCGTTCGGCAACGAGGCCACCGATCGCGATATCGCGGAATTCGCAAGGCGTTTCGGGTGCCGGGTCGTCGACAGCTTCGGCTCCAGCGAATTCGCGGTCATCGTGGTGCGAGAAGACGGCACCCCGCCCGGCTCCATCGGCAAGCCGTACCCGGGCGTGAGCATCTACAACTCGACGACACTGCGGGAGTGCGAGGCGGCGCGGTTCGACGCGCACGGGGCGCTGACCAATTTCGATGACGCCGTCGGTGAACTGGTCAACACCCAGGGCGCGGGCCCGTTCGCCGGCTACTACAACGATCCGGGCGCCACCGCCGAGCGGATGCGGCACGGAATGTACTGGTCGGGCGATCTCGCCTACCGCGACGCGGACGGCTGGATCTATCTCGCCGGGCGGACCGCCGATTGGATGCGGGTGGACGGGGAGAATCTGGCGGCCGGCCCGATCGAGCGGATCCTGGCGCGGTTGCCCGAGATCAGCCAGGTCGCCGTCTATGCGGTCCCCGACGACCGGGTGGGCGACCAGGTGATGGCCGCGGTGGTGCTGCGGCCCGGGGCAAGCCTGAACCCGGATGATTTCGAGAAATTCCTTGCCGCCCAGGCCGACCTGTCCCCTAAGGCGTGGCCGCGCCACGTCCGCATCAACGATCAGTTGCCCGCGACCGCGACGAACAAGATCCTCAAGCGGGCGCTCAGCGCCGCGGGCGTCACCGCGCAGGACGGGGTGTTGTGGACGCGGCCCGCGCGCGGCACCAGCTATGCGCCGCGCGTGTGACCGCCACGGGCGGGCGGTCTCAGCCCGCTTCCTCGGGCACGGGGGCTTCGCCGAAGCGGGCGAGCACCAAGGTGCCGGACACGGCCACGACGAATCCCGCGATCACCAGCCAGCCGAGCCCGTCGCGCGCGGTGTCGCCCAGCCACACCACCCCGACGAACGCGGGCGCCAGCGTTTCCCCGACCACCATCCCCGCGACCGCCGTGGTCACCGATCCGCGATGCAGCGCGGAGGTGAGCAACAGAAACCCCGCGGCGCCGCCCGCGGCGGCCGCGTACAGGGCGGGGTTGGTGTAGAAGGAACGTTTGGTGGGATCGATCGCGTCGACCAGGCGCACGCCCACCTCGACCACGCCGAAGCCGGTTCCGGCGCCCAGCCCCAGCGCGAGCGCGCGGGCGCGGTCGGGCAGATGCCCGGCGACGGCGCCACCGACGAAGATCGCGGCCACCACGCCCAGCAGGGCCCAGCCGAGCCCGGCCGGCGCGTGCCGAAAGTGGCCCGGGCCGGCGGCGAGAGCGAGCACGACCAGGCTCGCGCAGACGACAGCGACGGCCGCCCACTCGGCCGTCGACAAGCGCGCCGCCAACACCCACGCGGAGACGACACCGGTGACCGCGATCGAGGCGGCCAGCGCCGCCGCGACCACATAGATCGGGACCAGGCGCAGCGCGGCGACCTGTAGCGCAAACCCGATGACGTCCAGGCCCACACCGACCAGGTAGCGCCACTGCCGCACGGCGCGCAACAGCAATACCGCATCCACGCCCGAACCGCTGCCCGCTTCCACCGAGCGCGTACCCGCCGCTTGCAGCACGGTCGCGGTCCCATAGCAAAGCGAGCAACCCAGCGCGAGGAGGAAGCCGATCAGCACATCCACCGACACTAGGCGCCGCGACGACCGGCTGCGGCGGATGACCGCGCGAAACGCCTGAACAAACGTTTGGGCGCCCGTTGCCAGGGGCACCTCACGGGTATCTATTGCCAGCCCAAAGTCGACCGCGTAGCGGACAGTGAACGGCTGAGATGTAGCAGTGTAAGCATTTTCCATATGGTTATGGTTGTGCGACAACAGGATTCAAAACTATGTTTAGAGTCGGTGTACAACTGTGTACTCTGGCGATATGGCTGAACGTGGCGCCCAGCCCGACGTCCCCTGGGGACGTCGGTTGTTCCTCCGAGCGGTGCGGCGATTGTTCAGCCCGCTACAGCCCGACGATTACCTCGAGATGATCAATCCGCTGTGGACCACCAAGGAACTGCGCGGCAAGGTCGACCGCATCGAGCCGGAGGGTTCCGAAGCGGCGAGCGTTCTCATTCGTCCCGGCTACGAATGGCCAGGTCACAAGCCCGGTCAGTACGTGCGGCTGGGCGTGGTGATCGACGGCGTCTACCACTGGCGCGCGTATTCGCTGACGTCCGATCCGACGCCCGCGGACGGACTGATCAGCGTGACGCCCAAGAAGGTCGACGGCGGCATCGTGTCGCCGTACCTGGTGCAGAAGATCCGGCCGGGCGACCTGGTACGGCTCGGTGAGATCGAGGGCGTGTTCACGCTGCCCGAGCCGCTGCCGCCCAGGCTGCTGTTCATCAGCGCCGGCAGCGGCATCACGCCCATCATCAGCATGCTGCGCAGCCTCGATCATCACGACCAGCTGACCGACGCGGTGGTCATTCACTCGACCCGCACCCGCGAGCAGACCATGTTCCTGTCCGCGCTCGAGGAACTCGACCGCCGCCACCAGGGAATGCGGCTGGACCTGCGCCTCACCTCCGAGCGTGGCCGGCTCGGGCCGGACAACCTCGACGAGGCGTGTCCGGACTGGCGTGAGCGCGAAACGTTCTGCTCGGGCCCCAGCGACATGCTCGACGCGCTGATCGAGCACTGGGAGAACAACGGCGATCGCGACCGCCTGCACTTCGAGCGGTTCCAACCCAAGATCGGCGGCGACGAGAACGCCGGCGAGGGCGGCACAGTGTGCTTCCTGGACAGCGAGAAGTCCGTCGAATGTGACGGCGCCACATCGATTTTGGAGTCGGGGGAGCAGGCCGGGCTCAACCTGGCCCACGGTTGCCGAATCGGAATCTGTCATACCTGCGTGGGGACGCTGAAGTCGGGCAAGCTGCGTGACCTGCGCTCAGGTGAAGTGACCGAGCCCACCGGACAGGACGTCCGGATCTGCATCAACACCGCCGAAGGCGACGTCGAACTCGCATTGTGATCGAAAGGAGCGGCTTGTGACGACTGCCGTCAGAAGCAGCGGGGCGAGCGTCCTCGCGCGCTTGAGCGAACAAGAACTGGAAAAGCTCGGCAAGGAACTGGACGCCATCCACGACGAGGTCTTTGCCGACCTCGGGGAGCGCGACCGCCGCTACATCAAGACCGTCATCTCGGCGCAGCGCCAGATCGTGGTCCTCGGCCGCGTGCTGCTGCTGGCGTCGCGTTCGAAGACGGCCTGGGTCTTGGGTACGGCCTGTCTGGGGATGGCCAAGATCCTGGAGAACATGGAGATCGGCCACAACGTCATGCACGGGCAGTGGGACTGGATGAACGATCCCGACATCCACTCCTCGGTGTGGGACTGGGACACGGCGTCCACCGCCGAGGCCTGGAAGCACTCGCACAACTACATTCACCACACCTTCACCAACATCCTGGGCAAGGACAAAGACCTCGGCTACGAGATCATGCGGATCGACCCCAACCAGAAATGGGAGCGACGCTTCCTGTTCCAGCCGCTCTACAACCTGCTGCTCACGCTGCTGTTCGAGTGGGGCGTGGCCGTCCACGACATGGACATCGAGGCCATCCGCAAGCGCGAGAAGCCGTGGTCGGAGGTGCGCAAGGACCTGAAAGGCATCGGCGGCAAGGCGCGCGCGCAGATCTACAAGGACTACCTCGGCTGGCCGGCGATCAGCGCGGGGGCGTTCGGCCTGGCGCAGTTGGCCCTGCGCGGGCGGCTCGACCAGCCCGCGCGGTCCCGCCTCGGCAAGCGGATCCGTCGCGTGTCGAGCCGGGGGCGGCTGGGCGCCGCGGCGAACTTCCTGGACAGGGTGTTGCCCGGGGTGGAAAGCACCTACCTGCGCACGCTGGGCGCCGACCTGCTGGCCAACCTCATCCGCAACGTGTGGGCCCACGCGATCATCTTCTGCGGGCACTTTCCGGACCAGACGTACACCTTCACCCCCGAGGAGGTCGAGGACGAGACGCGCGGCGGCTGGTACCTGCGCCAGCTGGTCGGCGCCGCGAACATCGAAGGCAGCCCGCTGTTCCACATCATCAGCGGCAACCTGGGTTATCAGGTCGAGCACCATCTCTATCCCGACATGCCCAGCAGCCGATACTCGGAGATCGCGCCGAAGATCAAGGAGATCTGCGAGCGCTACGAACTTCCGTACAACTCCGGCCCATTCGGGAAGCAGTGGTTAGCGGTGCACCGCACCATCTTTCGGCTGTCATTCCCCGGCGGAAAGCCGCGGCCGAAGCCGGGACCCTACCGAAGCCAGGACGCCCGGGTGGAAGCGCAGCGGCCCGGCGAGGGAGCGCGGTTCCGCGACCGGGTTGCCGCCGAGCACCCGGCGGCAGGCCCCGAACACGCATCCGGCGGTGTCGAGGTGCAGCCCCCGCCGCGCGGCCGGGACTGAGGCCCGCAGTCCGTTCGCGCCGGACCGGCGAAACTGAACCCGTCGCCCCGCCCCACCGTGAATGATCGTTGACGGCAGCACGGCAGGCGTGCTCGCGCACGGTGGTTAGGGGCGGATGAAGCCAACGCAGACGACCGACGCGCCCGCCACCGAGGACATCGACGCGGCGGACAAAGCCCGCGGTCACGGCGGCCGGCTGTGGCGCAGCCCGTTGCGGGGACCGTGGCTGACGTCGGTCTTCGGCTCGGTGCTGCTGGTGGCGCTGCCGATCGTCATGCTCACCGGCCTGCTGTCCTACATCGGCTACGGGCCGCGGTTGGGCCAGGCCATCCCCGGCGACGTCGGCTGGCTCACCCTGCCGACGTTCGACTGGCCCACCGATCCGTCGTGGCTGTACCGGCTGACCCAGGGGCTGCACGTCGGGCTCGGTCTCGTCCTGATCCCGGTGGTGCTGGCCAAGCTGTGGTCGGTCATCCCCAGGCTCTTCGTGTTCCCGCCGGTGCGGTCGATCGCCCAACTGCTGGAAAGGGTTTCGCTGCTGATGCTGGTCGGCGGCATCCTCTTCGAGATCGTGACGGGCGTGCTGAACATCCAGTACGACTACATCTTCGGGTTCAGCTTCTACACCGCGCACTACTTCGGCGCCTGGGTGTTCATCACCGGCTTCGTCATGCATGTCGCGATCAAGAGCCGGCGCATGTGGGCCGGCCTGCGGGCACTGTCGCTGCGGGAGGTGCTGCGCACCGCACGCGCCGACACCGAGCCCGAGCCATGGCGGCCCGACGGTCTCGTCGCCGCCGACCCCGCGCCGCCGACGATGAGCCGCCGCGGCGCCCTGGCGCTGGTGGGCGGCGGCGCCCTTTTCCTGGCGGTCATCACCGCCGGCCAGACGCTGGGCGGCTACGCCCGGCCGGCCGCTCTGCTACTGCCGCGCGGGCGTCGCCCCGGCGGCGGCCCCAACGACTTCGAGATCAACCGCACCGCGGCCGCCGCCGGCATCACCACCGCGGACACGACGGAGCGCTGGCGGCTCACCCTGAGCGGCGGCCCCCGCCCGGTGACGCTGGACCGCGCCGCCCTGCTGGCGATGCCACAGCACACCGCCGTCCTGCCGATCGCCTGCGTCGAGGGTTGGTCGACCACGCAGACATGGACCGGTGTGCGACTGGCCGACCTCGCCCGGCTCGCCGGGGTGCCGGCACCGGAATCAGCGCGGGTGTCGTCGCTGGAACGTTCGGGCGCATTCGCCGGCGCGACGCTGCAACGCAACCAGGTGCTGCATCCGGACGCGCTGCTGGCGCTGCGGGTGAACGGCACCGACCTGTCCCCGGATCACGGCTTTCCGGCGCGGATCATCGTGCCCGCGCTCCCCGGCGTGCACAACACGAAATGGGTGGCCTCCATCGCTTTTCGGACGGTCGCACATGCGTAACGCCTTCGCGCGGATCTACGGATCCCACCCCTTGCACCTGCTGACGATGATCGCCGGCTTCGCCCTGCTGGGCTACGTCATCGCCGTCGTGAAACCGGTCACGCTGTGGAATCCGCGCGTCTGGTGGCAATCGATCATCGTTTGGTTCGCCGCCGCCGTCGTCGCCCACGACCTGGTGTTGTTCCCCGCCTACGCCCTCGTCGACCGGATGCTGTCACGCGGCCGCGCCCGGCCCGCGCGCGCCGATGCCGGTGTGCAGGTGCTCAATTACCTCCGGGTGCCCGCGCTGGGGGCGGGCCTGACGCTGCTGGTGTTCCTTCCCGGCATCGTCCGGCAGGGCGCCGCCACCTACCGGGCCGCGACCGGCCAGACTCAGGACCCGTTTCTCGGCCGGTGGCTGTTGCTGACGGCCGCGATGTTCGCGATCAGCGCCGCGGTGTACGCCCTGAAGCTCGCGGCGGCGCGCCGACGGGCGCGGCCGCGCTGACCTTGCCGTGGCTCCGATGGCGCGGGCGGGCGGTCGGTGGATTCCCTGCGCCGCAACGTGTTCGGTCCGGCACCTTGAAGAATCCTTGGAGTGTGCTCGTAGTTCTCCCGCCTGACCTGCGCGTCCGCCGACCGACAACTACGGTGGTGCCTCATGGGGATGCCGAAGGGCACGGCACGTGCCGCGCTGCGCGGGTGCGTGACCGCGGTCGCCCTGGCCGCCGGCCTCTTATCGGGTGGCGGCGCACCGGCGGCCACCGCGACGCCGGCGGTCGTGACGCCCACGCCGCCGGCCCCGGGCGGTGCCGTGCCGGTGCAGCCCGTCGGGGGAGGCGGCTGCATTATCGGCCTCAACTGCGGGTGCATCCGCAACGTCACCTGCCCGTCGCCGCACCCGCGGCGCCCGAGCGTCGACAACAGCCAGCACGCCGCGCCCACCCCGCCGAATCCCTAACGCCGAAACCGCGGGCGGCTTTCCTATCATTTGGTGATGAGCGCCGGTGGGCTGGGAACCGCGGGATCACCGGCGTTCACCTACGAGGACGCGGCCCGCTTTCGTGCCGCCGGCTGGTGGTGCGATACGACGCTGTCGGACGCGGTGCGCCGCAACGCCGAACGGGCGCCCGACCGTCCCGCCTATCTTGACTACGGCGGATCCACCTTCACCTGGCGTGACTTCGACTGCGCCGCAACTATTTTGGCTGAAGCATTGACCGGTGCCGGCGTCGCCCGCGGTGACCGCGTGGCGGTATGGCACGGCGACTCCGCCGCCATTCATGCGTTGTTCGTGGCGATCGAACGCTGCGGCGGGGTGGTCGTCGGCCTCGGCGCGCGCGCCGGCACCCGCGAGGCGTCGGCGATCCTGCGCACCGCCGAGCCGACGACGTTGATCAGCGACCCGCCCCGGGCGGGCGCCGCCGCGGACGTGGCCGACGAACTGCGGGTGCCGCACGTGGTGTTGAACCACGACGGCGGGACACTGCGGCTCGACGTCGACGCCGAGCCCAGGGCGCCGGCGGCCGGCTGCCAACTCGGCCCCGACGACGTCTTCCTGATCAACTCGACGTCCGGCACCACCGGGCTGCCCAAGTGTGTGGTGCACACCCAGAACCGTTGGCACTACTTCCACCAGAAAGCCGTCGCCAACGGGCTGTTGACGAGCGACGAGGTATTCCTGCCGGTCATCCCCACCCCGTTCGGGTTCGGGCTGTGGACCAGTCACACCACCCCGATCTACCTCGGCGCCACCGCGGTGCTCCTGGACCGGTTCACCACCAAGGCCACCTGCGAGGCGATCGAGCGGCATCGGGTCACCGTATTGTGTTGCGTCAGCACGCAATTGACCATGCTGATGGCGGACCCGGCCGGTCGCGACCACGACCTGAGTTCGCTGCGCGTCGTCTACACCGGCGGGGAGGCGTTGCCGTACCGGCCCGCGGCCGAGTTCGAGGAACTCACCGGTGCCAAGATCCTGCAGTTCTACGGCTCCAACGAGACCGGAATGCTCAGCGCCACCACCGTCGACGACTCGCGCGAACGCCGGCTGCGCACCGGCGGCCGGCTCATCCCCGAAATGGAGGTCCGGCTCTTCGACGGGGACCGCGACGTCACCGCGACGGGGCGCGGCCAGCCCGCGTGCCGGGGACCGGCGACCAGCCTCGGCTACCTCGGCGGCACCGACCACGACAAGCTGTTCACCCGCGACGGGTGGATGCGCATGGGCGACATCTGCGAGATCGACGCCGACGGCTACCTGCGCGTCACCGGCCGCACGTCCGATTTCATCGTGCGCGGCGGCAAGAACATCAGCGCCAGCGAGGTCGAGGACGCCGTCATGACCCATCCCGCCATCGCGATCGCGGCGGCCGTCGCCATGCCCGACCCGGTGTTCGGCGAAAAGGTCTGCCTCTACGCCGAACTCACCGACGCCGCCACCGTCGACCTGCCCGGGCTCGTCGAACACCTGCTGGCGCTGGGCGTTTCCAAGGAGCTGCTGCCCGAACGGCTCATCGTGGTCGACGAGTTGCCCCGCTCATCCGGCGGAAAGATAGCCAAAGGCCGGCTGCGCGAGGATATTGGAGCCAGAATGGAGGCCGGTCATGAACGCTCCTGATGCCCGCCGCGGCGGGTTGGAAGTCTGGGCGCCATCGGTGGTTCCGCCCATCGGCGTCGACCTGTCGAACCAGCAGGCGCTGGCCATCGCCTTCCGCCACCTGGCCGGCATCGGGTTCGCCGAGAACATGGCCGGGCACATCACCTGGCAGCTCGACGGCCAGACCGACATGTTCGTCAACCCGTGGGGGCTGTGGTGGCAGGAGATCACCGCGTCCGACATCTGCGTGGTGGACGGCGACGCGCGCGTGGTCAGCGGCCGCTGGGACGTCACCCCGGCCATCCACATCCACACCGAACTGCACCGGGTGCGCGACGACGCCCGGGTGGTGATCCACAATCACCCCTACTACGTCTGCGTGCTCGCCGCGCTGGGCAGACTGCCCGAGCTGGTGCACCAGACCGGTTCGCTGTTCCTCGACGACCTGTGCCTGGTCGACACCTACGACGGCGAGATCGACAGCCCCGCGCGCGCCGCGGAACTCGCCGCGCGGATCGGCGCCGCCAACCTGACGATCCTGGCCAACCACGGCGTCATCGCGACCGGGCGCAACCTGCCCGAAGCCGTCTACCGTGCGGCGTCCGTCGAACGCGTCTGCAAGCTGGCCTACGACGTCCTGCTCACCGGCCGCGATCCGGTGCCGATGAACTGGTCGGACATGGCCGGCATGCAACGGTCGCTGATCGAGCGGGCGGCCGACGTGTATTGGGCGGGGGCCGCGCGGATGACGATCAAAGCCGACCCGGACGTGCTGAGCTGAGCGGACTGCCGACACATGAAATCGATCGACGAGCTCGCCTCCAATTTGAGCTTCACGACGGCCAAGACGGGGGAGGACCGCTCGGTCACCTTCCTGCCGGACCCGCCGCGGGCCGCGCGCCGCTACACGGTGATCTCGGTGGACGACCACATCGTCGAACCGCCGGACACCTTCACCGGCCGCCTGCCCCGCAAGTACGCCGACCGGGCGCCGAAAGTCGTCGAGACCGACGGCGGGGGACAGACGTGGGTCTACGACGGCAAGGAGCTGCCCAACGTCGGCTTCAACGCCGTCGTCGGTCGGCCGGTGGCGGAGTACGGATTCGAGCCGGTTCGATTCGACGAAATGCGCAGGGGCGCATGGGATATCCATGCCCGTGTCAAGGACATGGACCTCAACGGCATCTACGCCTCGTTGAACTTCCCGTCGTTCCTACCGGGCTTCGCCGGGCAACGGCTGCAGCAGGTGACCAGCGACCGCGACCTGGCGCTGGCCTCGGTGCGGGCCTGGAACGACTGGCATTTCGACGTCTGGGCGGGGTCGTATCCCGACCGGATCATTCCCTGCCAATTGCCGTGGCTGCTCGATCCGGAACTCGGCGCGGCGATGATCCGCGCGAACGCCGAGCGTGGCTTTCACGCCGTCACGTTCAGCGAGAACCCGGCGATGCTCGGCTTGCCCAGCATCCACACCGGCCACTGGGACCCACTGATGGCGGCCTGCGCCGAGACCGGCACCGTGGTGAACCTGCACATCGGATCGTCGGGGTCGTCGCCGTCCACCACCGCCGACGCGCCGCCGGATGTGCAGGGTGTGCTGTTCTTCGCCTACGCCATTTCCGCCGCGGTTGACTGGCTGTACTCCGGGCTGCCCAGCCGATTCCCCGACCTCAAGATCTGCCTGTCCGAAGGCGGAATCGGTTGGGTGGCAGGGCTGCTCGATCGCCTCGACCACATGCTGAGTTACCACGCGATGTACGGCACCTGGCAGGCGCTCGGTGAGCCCCTGACTCCAGCGGAGGTGCTGACCCGCAACTTCTGGTTCTGCGCGGTCGAGGACAAGTCCTCATTCGTGCAGCGTGACCGGATCGGCATCGACAACATCATGCTGGAAGCCGACTACCCGCACTGCGACTCGACATGGCCGCACACCCAACAAACCATTCACGAGCAGATCGGCGACCTGCCGGCAGACGTGATCCGAAAATTCAGCTGGGAGAACGCATCTCGGCTGTACCAGCACCCCGTGCCGACCGCGGTGCAAGAGGATCCCGAAGCGTTCTGACCGGGCGCTCGCGCCGAACGCCGTTCCCAGGACCGGGCAACCGATGTAAGCTACGTTTAGTACATACTGAACGAACTGGAGGCACATGTCCCCGGAAGAGGCCGAGTTCGTCGACCGCCTCGGGCTGTTCTTCGAGCTACTGGGCGCAACCCGGACCATGGGCCGGATCTATGGCTGGCTGCTGATCTGTGATCCACCGCAGCAGTCTCTGACCCAGCTGACCGAGGCGTTATCGGTGAGCAAGGCCTCGATCAGCACCGTCGCCCGCCAGCTGCTGGACGGCGGCATGGTCGAGCGGCTGCCCAGCTCGAACCGTCAGCACCTCTACCGCGTCAGGCCGGGCGGGTTCACCAGCGTCCTGGAAACGCAGCTGTCATTGATGCGGCTGGGCATCGAGCCCGCCGACTTCGCGCTGTCCGTGCTGGGTGAGGATCGCGTCGAACAGCGCCAGCGCGTTGAGGACTTCCGCGACTTCTGTGAATTCTGCACCCAGGCCTACGGCGATCAGCTCATGAAAATGTGGACCGAGTATCGGAAAAGGAAAAAACCATGACCGCGACGGACATAGTCGACTTCAGCTCCGTCCCTTGGGGTTCGGTGGAGTGGACCAACCTCGTCACGCTGTACCTTCGCGCGCACGAGAGCCGTACGGAGCGGCCGATTCTGGGGGATCGGGCGGCCGCGGAAGCGGTGGACCG
The DNA here is from genome assembly GCF_054660795.1 of Mycobacterium sp. MUNTM1. Lineage (NCBI taxonomy): Bacteria > Bacillati > Actinomycetota > Actinomycetes > Mycobacteriales > Mycobacteriaceae > Mycobacterium > Mycobacterium sp. MUNTM1. Next base: position 71,463 of record NZ_BAAGDE010000001.1, on the reverse strand, counting down.
GATCGCTTACGACTTCAAGAGAATCCACCGGATGTCGTGGCCGGCGGCCAACCAATATCTGGTCGCGCTGCGGGCCAGGATGCTCGACGACTGGTGCGCGGATTACCTCGCCCGGCATCCGGATGCCGTTGTGCTGCACCTAGGTTCCGGCCTCGACGGCCGCTTCCTCCGGCTCGCCCCGCCGCCGTCGGTGGCATGGTTCGACGTCGATCAGCCGAGTGTGATCGGGCTGCGCCGCCGGCTCTACGACGACACCGACCGCTACCGGATGATCGGCTCGTCGGTGACCGAACTGCAGTGGCTCGATCAGGTCCCGACCGGCCGCCCGACGCTGATCATCGCCGAGGGTCTGCTGATGTACCTGCACGAGCACGAAGTGCGGCGGCTGCTGCAGCGCCTGACCGACCGATTCGCCGGCGGCGAAATGCATTTCGACACGCTGTCCGCGTTGGCACCACTGATGTCGAAGCTTTTCACCCGGGGAATCATCAAGTGGGGCATCCGGGACGCGCGCGAGATTGCGGCCTGGAATCCCCGGCTGCGGTTTCTCGAGCAGAAGCCGGTGCTGGCCGACTACAACCGGATCCCGTCGGCGGCGGTGCGGTTGATCTACCGGTTGACGTGGATGACGGCCGGTCGCCACTACGACGTGCTCAACCGTTTCGAATACTGACCAATCAGAGGTCGGAGGCCAGCCGGCGCAGAATGTCGGCGGCCGACTCCGCGGTTGCGTGCCGGTAACCGGTGCCCGCCCAGAGGTGGACGTAGTCCGGCCTGCCCGCAGCGGCGGCGGCCTTGCGCAGCGGGCTGGTCAGGTAATGGATGGCGGGATAGCCCGCCGGCGCCTCGGCTTCATGGGCGTCGATGAACGCGTTGCGCAGGCCGCGGGCCGGCCGGCCGGTGAAGGCGCGCGTCAGCACCGTCTCGGTGAAGGCAGGATCGACCAGCGCCGCCTGATGGGTGGCCGAGGCGCCGCTCTCGGTGGCGCGCAACAGCACGGTGCCCACGGCGGCCACGGTCGCACCCGCGCGGATCACCGCGGCCACCGCGGCGGGGGTGGCCAGCCCGCCGGTGGCCATCACCGGCAGCGGGACCTTCGCGACGATTTCCTTGACCAGGTCGACGATCGGGACCGGCGTCAATGGCCGCTGCGGCGAGAGGGTGCCGGAATGGCCGCCCGCGTCGGCGGCCTGCACGGCGAGCATGTCAACGCCGGCGTCGTGCGCCTGCGCCGCCTCATCGGCCGTGGTGACCGTCTGTACCACAACGCTGTTGGCGCGTTGCAGCGCGGCGATCACGTCGCGCGACGGAATGCCGAAGGTGAACGACACCATCGGAACCGGGTCGTCGAGCAGCAGCGCGATCTTCTCGTCGAATCTGTCGTTGTCCTCGATGGGCTCCGGTGGCAGCGTCAGGCCGAACTGGTCGGCCTCGGCCTGGACGATCGCGGCGTAGGCGTGGTAGCGCTGCGGGTCGACGGGTACCGGATTGGGCGCGAAGACGTTGACCCCGAACGGGATCGACTCGGCGCGGACGGCTTTGATCTCGGCCTCGATGCCCTCGACGGTCTTGTATCCGGCCGCGAGCAAGCCCAGCGCTCCCGCGCGGGTGGCGGCCAACACCATGGCCGGGGTGGTTGGGCCGCCCGACATCGGTGCCGCCACCAGCGGAACGGACATTCCAAACTCCGCCAACATGCCAGGCCCTTTCTCTGTGCCGCCGCGGTGAACGTTGCCTGCCTCGACCATATCGACGCGCGGCCGGTGCGGCGGCATTCCGCGGTGGCGGCCGACCTGGCAGGATGCTTGAGCGTGACGCGCCCCAACTTCCTCGTGATCGTTGCAGACGACCTCGGCTTCTCCGACATCGGCGCGTTTGGCGGCGAGATCGAGACGCCCAACCTCGATCGGCTGGCCCACGCGGGGATCCGGCTCACCGACTTCCACTCGGCACCGGCCTGCTCGCCGACTCGGGCGATGTTGTTGACCGGGACCGACCACCACATCGCCGGCATCGGCACCATGCTCGAGGTCGCGTCCCCGGACTTCCGCGGCGCGCCCGGCTACGAGGGCTATCTGAACGACCGGGTGGTCGCGCTGCCCGAACTGTTGCGCGACGCGGGGTATCTGACGCTGATGTCGGGCAAGTGGCACCTGGGCGCGACGATCGAGACGTCGCCATGGGCGCGCGGTTTCGAGCGCTCGTTCGCCTTGCTGCCGGCCGGCGCCAGTCACTACGGCGGCTCGGGAGCGCGCGGATTCTCGCCCGTGCCAACGCTTTACACCGAGGATGACCAGTTCGTCAGCGTCGGCGACGACTTTTATTCGTCGGACTCCTATACCGACACCCTGCTGCGGTACCTGGATGAGCGCGCCCCCGAGGACGACCGGCCCTTCTTCGCCTACCTGCCCTTCCAGGCGCCGCACTGGCCCCTGCAGGCGCCCGACGAATCCATCGCGAAATACCGGGGTCGCTACGACGCCGGGCCGGACGCGCTGCGTGAGGAGCGCCTGGCCGCGCTCAAGCGGCTCGGCCTGTGTCCGCCCGACGTGGTGCCACACCCGGTGGTGGCCGACGGCGCACCGGAGTGGGCCGACATGACCGACGAGCAGCGTGCGCGCTCGGCCCGCAGCATGGAGGTCTACGCCGGAATGGTCGACCGGATGGACTACAACGTCGGCCGGGTCATCGACTACCTGTCGGCCAGCGGCGAACTCGACAACACCGTCGTCATCTTCATGTCCGACAACGGCGCCGAGGGCGCAATCGTGGAGGCGATGCCGCTGCGTGGCCCGCAGATCGCCGCACAGATCGAAAAGCATTGCGACAACAGCCTGGACAACCTCGGCCGGCCCACGTCGTTCATCTGGTACGGCCCCCGCTGGGCGCAGGCCGCCACCGCGCCGTCGCGCCTGCACAAGGCGTTCACCACTCAGGGCGGCATCCGGGTGACCGGCTTCGTCACCTGGCCCGGCTTCGCCCGGCAACAACAGATCGGCACCGCCTTCAGCACCGTGATGGACATCGCGCCGACCCTGCTGGAGCTGGCCGGGGCCGCGCACCCGGGGACGTCGTATCGCGGACGCGAGGTGGCCCCGATGCGCGGCCGGTCATTGGTGGACTACCTGACGGGCGCCGCGCAGACCGTGCACGGCGACGACACCGGCACGGGTTGGGAGCTGTTCGGCCGTCGCGCCATCCGGCAGGGCGACTGGAAGGCGCTCTACCTTCCGCCACCGTACGGGCCGGGCCGCTGGCAACTCTACGATCTGTCCTCCGATCTCGGCGAGATCGACGACCTGGCCGCGGCGCGGCCGGACAAGCTGGCCGAGCTGCTGGCGCTGTGGGATCGCTACGTCGAGGAAACCGGCGTGATCCTGGATCCCATCTCGGTGTACGACGTTCAGCTCTGAACGGCCTCGAAGAGCTCGACCGAACCACTGTGCCGTGCAGTCAAGACTTCGAGTCCCGCATCCGCGAGCCAGCGCTGGACGTCACCGGCCTGCGGCGTGATCCCGAAAAAGCCCGCCGCCTGCAGCGCGGTCACAAAACGATCCTGACGCCAGCCGCGACCACGTACACACGTGCTCCCGCGCAGAATCCCACCCGGCTTGAGCACGCGGGCGAGTTCGACGACCGCCGCTCGCGGGTCGGGAAGACAATGCAGGCCGTTGAACGTCAGTGCCAGGTCAAAGGCGTTGTCCTGGAAGGGCAACTGCGTGATATCGGCGTCGGCGAACTCCATCAGGCCGGCTACTCCCAACTGAGTCGCCCGGCCGCGGGCCCGGCTCAGCATGTCCGGGGAAATGTCAGCGGCGACGTAGCGGCAATTCTGCCCGGGGCGCAGGCCACGAAAGGCAAAGCCACCACCGCACGGGATGTCAAGTATGTGAGCGCCGGCGGGGGCGTCGCCAACACGCTGAACCTCGGCTAGCAGGTCAGGTAACGTCAATCCCCACAACGCTTTAGCGCCCACCGCAGCGGCGCTGTCGTGCATTGCGGCCGTGTTGTACAACGCCGATGCCACCCGAGCGGCACGCCAGCGTTCCGTTACCTGCCCCATCCGCTGACTCTAACGGGAAACCGAGGCCTGGCAAACCTCGGCGGGGCGATAAGCTCAGCGGCGTGTACGGAGAGCAGGGCCGCGATGGCTGACCCCGCGATACGCGTCGGCATCCTCGGGGCGGCAAGCATCGCGCCGGTGGCGTTGATCGAACCCGCCAAGGAGAACGCGGAAGTGGTCGTCGCCGCCGTGGCGGCCCGCGACGTGCCGCGTGCGCGGGCGTTCGCCGCGCGGCACGACATCCCCACGGTGCATGGCGATTACGGGGCGTTGATCGCCGACCCCGCCATCGACGCCATCTACAACCCGCTGCCGAACGGCCTACACGGGCGCTGGACTCGCGCCGCGCTCGCCGCAGGCAAACACGTGCTGTGCGAAAAGCCGTTCACCGCCAACGCGGCCGAGGCACGCGAAATCACCGAGCTGGCAACGGATTCGGGCCGCGTGATGATGGAGGCGTTCCACTACCGCTACCACCCGCTGACGCTGCGCGCCGAGGAGATCATCGCCTCCGGCGAGCTGGGCACGCTGCGGCACGTGGAGGCCGCGCTGTGCTTCCCGCTGCCGAAGTTCTCCGACATCCGCTACGACTACGCGCTTGCCGGCGGCGCGACCATGGACGCGGGCTGCTACGCGGTGCACATGGCCCGCACGTTCGGCGGGCCTGCCCCGGAAGTCGTCTCGGCGCGCGCCACGCTGCGCGACCCACGGGTCGACCGGGCCATGATCGCCGACTTGCGGTTCCCGGCCGGCCACACCGGGCGGGTGCGCTGCTCGATGTGGTCGCCGCGGCTGCTGCAGATCAGCGCCCGGGTGATCGGCGAACACGGGGAGATGCGCATCCTGAATCCCGTGTTGCCACAGGCCTTCCATCGGCTCACGGTGCGGTCGCGGCGGGGCAGACGGGCCGAACGTTTCGGGCGCCGGGCCTCCTATGCGTATCAACTGGACGCCTTCGCCGCGGCGGTGCTGCGCGGCCAACCGGTCAAGACCACCCCGCAGGACGCGGTCGACAACATGACCGTCATCGACGCGATTTATCGCGCCGCGGGTCTTCCGCTGCGCTACCCGAGCTGAACGTCCGCCAGCAGCCGCCGCGCGGCCTCGACACACGGGCGTAGCCGATCGATGGGGCTCACGCCGGCCAGTGCCAGTGACCGCCTGGGCACCTCGATTTCGAGCACGGTGTCACCGGGCAGCGCGGACAGCAGGTCGTGCAGCGGTAGTTCGCCCTCGCCGGGAACCATCCGCTCGAACATGGCCTCCTCCATGTAGTCGTCGCTGCGCGGCCGCAGCGTGGTGTCGTTGAGCTGGGCGTAGCCGATCTGCTCGGCGTCGATGGCCGCCACTTCAGCGGCCCCGGCGCCGGATCGCACCAGGTGCATGGTGTCGATCAACAGCCGGAATTCGCTCCGGCCAACGTATTCCGCGGCCGCCAGCGCGGCGCTCAGGTCACCGATGGTGAGGCCGGGCACCGGTTCGACGACCGTGCCGATGTCGCGCTGGGCGGCGGATTCGGTCAGTGCGGCGAACTGGTCGAGCGTTCGGGGCAGATCGGGGTCCAGGCTGACCACGTTGATCCGCGGTACACCGAGCTCGGCCAGCACGTCGAGGTCTGCGCCCAGCGCACTCACGTCGGCGCCGGGCAGCACGAGGAACCCGTCGCCCAGCGAGATGCTCACGCCCCGGTCGCGCATCGCGGCGAGCAGGTCGTTGCGCAGAACGGCGTCGTCCTTCAACGAGAAGGGGGGATAGCCCAGCGGGACCACCGGCATCCCCTGTACGGCGACCGACACATGGCGGCACCCCAGATCCGCGGCGAGGTTCACCAATTCGATTGGCGGCAACCCGAATACGCTGAGCATGCCGATGCCGAGGCGGTCCGGGCGCCCCGGGGACGTCATGCTTGACGACCCACCAATTGGGCCAATTGCGCCGCGCCCTGGGCTGTTTGGGTGGTCAGTACGATCCGCCCGGACGTGGCCGGTTGTTCGATGATCGGTGCTTCTAAGACCATGTTGTCCCGAATGAAGGCCACGTGGTCCTGCAGATGCGCGCCCGTGAATTCGGTCCATGCAGCCGCCGATGGCGGGTCCAGCACGAGGGTCAGTTCGTAATAGTCCGCGGTCAACGATTTCGGCGGGTCGACGCGGACAAGCCCGAGCTGCATGGTCTCGGGGCCCAACGTGTAGACGGTGGTCCGCCCGATGTCACAGGTGGTAATGACGTCGGTAGCCTTTACCGGAGCGTTCGGATCCATAGCCGGGCACTTCACGGCGGGCGTCGTCGGCTGCGACTTCGTCACCGGCCGGACCGGTAGGGGCGCGATCTTGACGACCGGCGGGGGTGGCGGCGCGGTCGTGCTGGGCGGCGCGGTGGACGACGAGTTGGACGGTGCGGGCTTGTGCGTCTGCTGACAGCCACACAACACCGCGGCGAGCAGGCCGACGGACCCAAGCCAGGCGGCGACACTTTGCGCGCTGAATCGATGCGCGCTGAATCGACGGTGAATCATCCTCGATGGACTCTACCCGCCGGATCATTGATTCCATCCGATGGGAACTGCTGCACCGCAATTTCTTTGGTGGTCGGTGGCGCGCCGCGTCGAGATCGCGTGATTCGACGAAGGCTGCCGGAGCGGGCTTGGCCTGCGCACATGCGGAATTCCGGCGCGTAGGGAAGCGTGCCCTTTACTGACACTACGAATATAGAGTAGGGTCGCCGTCTAGACGATTATGGATCGACGCCGAAAGCCCAACCCCGCCGAGCGCCGCCGCGATCTGTGCGACGCGGCGATCCGGTTGCTGGCCGATGATGGGGCCAAGGGGCTGAGCCATCTCAAGGTCGACCGCGCGGCCGGGGTGCCGGACGGCACCACGTCGTTCTACTTCCGCACCCGGTCGGCGTTGTTGCGCGCGGTCGCCGAGCGTTCGGCCGAGCTCGACCTCGCCGAGCTGCAGGCGATCGCGGACAGCTCCGATGGCGCCGGCGCCGATCGGGCACCGTCGCGGTTGTCACAGGTGGTCATCCAGGCCGGCAGCGATCCGCAGTTGTATCGGACCAGGGCCCGCTACGAGCTGACCATGCAGGCCACCCGCGACCCCGCGCTGGCCGCGATTCTGCAGCAGGCCACCGACGAGTTCACCAAGCTGCACCGGGAGATCCTGGTTCAGCTCATGCCGCACGGTGCCGAGCTGGATCCGGCCGTCGTCGAGGACCTGAGCAACGTCACGCTGACATTCATCAACGGCCTGCTGCAGCGGTTCGCCCATGGCGACCGGATCATCGACAGCGCCGAACAACTCGACGGGATCCTGTCGGCGATCGCCGCCGGCATCCTGAAGAGCCCGGCCAAGGGGCGGCTGACCCAGGCCGGCGGGCTGCGGGTGTTGCGCCACGGGGCGGCCGGCTCCGGATGAGGACCCCGCCGGGACACGGGGCACGGGGCTATGGATCTTGCCCCGGGATCGGCTGTATGGTTCTCTACGAGAATAGAGTAAGCCCACGTTCATGCGTCGTTTTCTCCCGCGCTTGTGCAGAAGTCAGAGCGACGCATTTAAGCGGAGTGTATAAATCGCCCGGACCGAATCCGGCGCTGCGACGCTGGCAGCGCTAGCCCTGGTGCAGGTCATGCGGGCATCTAAAACTGCAGCGGTAGGAGGGTTTTCGTGACGGCGAGCACCGACAGCCATGTTCGGTTCGATCCATACGATGTCGGGTTGATCGCCGACCCGTATCCGATGTTCGCGCGATTGCGCGAAGAGGCACCGCTTTATTACAACGCCGAATACGACTTTTACGCGGTGAGCCGTTACGTCGATGTCAGCAAGGCGCTTGTCGACCACGAGACCTACAGCTCCGCGCGCGGCGCGATCCTGGAACTCATCAAGGCCAACCTTGAAATCCCGCCGGGCATGCTGATCTTCGAGGATCCGCCTATTCACGACGTCCATCGCAAACTGCTGTCGCGGATGTTCACCCCACGCCGGATCGCCGCGCTCGAGCCGATGATTCGCGACTTCTGCGCTCAGCTGCTGGATCCGCTGGTGGGTTCGGGACACTTCGACTTCGTCACCGACCTGGGTGCGCAGATGCCGATGAAGGTCATCAGCATGCTGCTCGGCATCCCCGAGGATGACCAGGAGTACATCCGCGACCGCGGCAACGCCCAGTTGCGCACCGAGGCCGGCAAGCCCATGGACGCCGCCGAGCACGGCCTGTCGGTGGGTGAGCAGTTCGAGGCCTACATCGACTGGCGCGCCGATCATCCCTCCGACGACATCATGACCGAGCTCCTCAACGTCGAATTCGTAGACGAAACCGGCACCACCCGGCGGCTGTCCCGCGAAGAGATCCTGGTGTACCTCAACGTCGTCGCCGGGGCCGGCAACGAGACGACAACGCGGCTGATCGGCTGGTCTGGAAAGGTTCTCGCCGAACATCCCGATCAGCGCCGCGACCTCGTGCAAGACCCGAAACTCATCCCGCAGGCGATCGAGGAATTGCTGCGGTACGAGCCGCCGGCGCCGCACGTGTCGCGCTACGTCACCCGCGACGTCACCGTGCACGACCAGACCGTGCCTGAAGGTAGCGTGATGATGATGCTCATCGGATCGGCGTGCCGCGACGAGGCCCAATTCGGGCCCGACGCAGGCGATTTCAACGTTCATCGCGCCGTCCGCCCACACCTCACCTTCAGCATGGGGACCCACTTCTGTCTGGGGTCGGCGCTGGCCCGCCTGGAAGGACGCATCGCGCTGGAGGAGATCCTGAAGCGGTTCCCCGAGTGGGAGGTCGACCTGACCAAAGCAGTCCTCAGTCCGACCTCCACGGTCCGGGGCTGGGAGTGCATGCCGTCCCTGGTGCCGTGATGACCGGCCGGGTCGAGGGCAAAGTCGCTTTCATCAGCGGCGCCGCGCGCGGTCAGGGCCGCAGTCACGCCGTCCGCCTGGCGCAGGAGGGCGCCGACATCATCGCGATCGACGTCTGCGGGCCGATCGACAACCTGGCCTATCCGCACTCGACGCCGGAAGACCTTGCCGAGACGGCGGATCTGGTCAAGAACCTCGACCGGCGCATCGTGACCGCCCAGGTGGACGTCCGCGACTACGACGCGTGCAAGGCCGCCGTGGACAGCGGGGTCGAGCAGCTCGGTCGTCTCGACATCATCGTCGCCAATGCCGGCGTCGGCACCGATGGCAGGAAGCTGCACAAGATCCGCGAGGACGTGTGGCAGGACATGATCGACATCAACCTCAGCGGCGTGTGGCACACCGTCAAAGCAGGTGTGCCACATATCCTTTCGGGTGGACGCGGCGGCTCCATCGTGCTGACCAGTTCGGTGGGCGGCCACAAGGCCTACCCGAACACCGGACACTACATCGCCGCCAAGCACGGCGTCATCGGCCTGATGCGGGCCTTCGCCGTCGAGTTGGGCCCGCACATGATCAGGGTAAATTCGGTGCTGCCCACCCAGGTCAGCACCACGATGGTGATGAACGACAACACCTATCGGCTGTTTCGCCCGGATCTGGAAAATCCCGGACCGGACGACTTCGCCCCCATCTCGCAGATGATGCACACACTGCCGGTGCCTTGGGTGGAAGCCACCGACATCAGCAATGCTGTCCTGTTCCTCGCCTCTGACGAATCTCGTTATGTCACCGGCGTTTCGCTTCCCGTCGATGCGGGCAGCTTGCTCAAATAGGCGTCAGCCCCAAGTGAAAGAAGAAGCCCATGCCCGAATATGACTACGAAGAGCTGAAGAAGGAAGCCGAGCAGTTCATCAAGTTCGAAAAGGACAAGAAGAACCGGATCGCCTACATCACCTTCGATCGTCCCGACGCGCAGAACGCCACCAGTCTGGGCATGCGGCAGAACTACGCGGACCTGATCCACAAGTGCAACGTGGACGACGACGTCAAGGTGGTCGTGATCCGCGGTGAGGGACAGGATTTCGGCAGCGGCGGCGACTTGCCCGAGCAGCGCCCCATGCTGGAAAACCCCGGCCTCCCGTTGCATCACGAGCTCGCGATCAACGATGACGACGTCAAGTACCCGCCGGGTGGTTCGTACCGCTACCTGTCCACCGTCACCGACTTCTACGCCAAGGCCCGCGCCGGAAACCGTCCGCTGCAGGAGCTTCGGAAGATCAGCATCATCGAGGCCAAGGGCTACTGCTACGGGTGGCATTTCTACCAGGCCGGCGACGCCGACCTGGTGATCTCCTCCGACGACGCCCTGTTCGGTCACCCCGCCTTCCGGTACGTGGGCTGGGGACCGCGGCTGTGGTGGTGGGCGGAGACGATGGGCCTGCGCAAGTTCTCCGAGATGCTGTTCACCGGAAGGCCGTTCAGCGCGAAGGAAATGTACGACTGCGGCTTCGTCAACAGCGTCGTACCACGTGACCAGCTGGAAGCGGAGACGGAGAAGTACGCCATGGCCTGCTCACGGTCCCGCCCGACCGACACGGTGGCGGTGCAGAAGACCTTCCTCGAGCTGTACAAGCAGCACAAGGGCGAGTACTTCGGCAGCCTGCTGACCGGGATGGTCGAGGGCATGCTGCCGATGATCCAGAACGACGCGCAAGAAGTCGACCTCACCGAGGGCACCTTCAATAAGGGCCTCAACAACGTGGTCAAGGACAACGACATGAACTTCCCGCCGGAGTGGCGCCTGAGCCGCTCGGGCCGCGCGAAGCCCTGACCGTTTTGGCGGGGCGTGCATGTCCGCGTTGACGGGTTTCCGGGTCGTCGAGTTAGCCGAGACCGTCGCGGGGGAGTACTGCGGGAAGCTGCTGGCCGACTTCGGCGCCGAGGTCATCAAGATCGAGGCGCCGAAGCGCGGCAGCGCAACCCGCGCCATGGCGCCCCTGCTTGCAGACGGGTGCGAAGGCAGCGCGTTGTTCGCCTACCTCAACACCAACAAGCGCTCCGTCGTCCTCGATCTCGGCTCGGCGGCCGAGGCCGAGCGCCTGCACCGGCTGATCGAGACCGCGGACGCGGTCATCGAGGGCCGACCCACGGACTGGTCCGCGCGCCACCCCTCGGTGGTCTTCTGCTCCATCACCCCGTACGGCCACGGAGTGGCTGCCGAGTTCGATAATGCCCGCAGCATCAACGTGTTCCACGCGAGCGGGTGGGGGTATCACACGCCGAGCCACCCGGACGCCGGCAAGCCTCCGCTGCAGGGGCCGGGACGCTTCCTGGCCGATTACGAGGCCGGGCTGGAGGCGGCGCTGTGTGTCGCGTCGTCGCTGTGGGGACGGCTGCACACCGGCCAGGGCGAGTCCATCGACATCTCCCAGCAGGCCGTGCTGGTCTCCCGCGCCGATTGCATCCTGGGCCGCCTGGTCACCGGCGAGGTCCCGGCCGACGGCGAACGGGAGGATTTCGATCAGGCCGGGCCGGCCTCGTTCTTCGCCTGTGCCGATGGCTTCGTCTACCTGTACATGACCAGCGGCGCGCACTGGGCCGGCGTGAAAACCTTGATGGGCCATCCCGAATGGCTCGATGCGTTCGAGGACGACTGGCTGGAGTTCTCCGTCACCGACGAGAAGGTCGCCGCGTTTCGGCGGGGGTTCGCCGGCTGGGTGGCCGGCCTGGCCAAGGAGGAGGCCTCGGACAGGGCCCAGCGGCTCGGTGTCCCGCTGGTGCCCGTCAACGGCGCCGCGGACCTGCACCACTCGCCCCAGTATCGGCACCGTGGATTCTTCCACCGGGTCCGTCATCCGGTGCTGGGTGAAGCGGCGTATCCGACCGTGCCGTACGCGTTGAGCGCGTCGCCCGCGCGGATCGCCAGTGCCGCACCCAGTCTCGGTGAGCACACCCGGTCGGTGCTGGAAAGCGTCGGCTCCCCGCGCGCCCGGCGGACGGGCACGTCAGCGCAACTGAAGCCACCCCGGGAGGCCCGGGGCGGACCGCTGGAAGGCGTGCGGGTCGTCGAACTCACCAAGGTGTGGGCCGGTCCGTACGCGGGCAAACTGCTGGCGATGCTGGGCGCCGAAGTCATCAAGGTCGAGACGGCCGGCAGCCCCGAGGAGATGCGCGCCTACGGTGGCACCGACATCAACCACGCGCCCTATTTCTTGAGCATCAACCCCGAGATCCTCAGCGTGGACTTCGATATCAAGTCGGCCGTGGGAATGGCGCGGCTGCGCGAGCTGATCGCCCGCAGCGACATCGTCATCAACAACCTGCGCCCCGGCGCGATGGAGCGTCAGGGCCTGGGCTACCAACAGCTCACCGAGATCAAGCCCGACATCATCTCGGTGTCGATCAAGATGTGGGGCAATGACGGGCCGATGGGTCACCAAACCGGTTATGCCCCATGCTTTGCCGCGCTGGCCGGACCGGCCGCACTGGTCGGCTATCCCGATGGTCCGCCGCTCGGGACCAGCATGCGCTACGGCGACTCGACGGTGGGCGCTGCCGCCGCCTATGCCGCCGTGGTGGCGCTGCTGCATCGGGAGCTCAGTGGCGCCGGGCAATTCGTCGACGTGTCGGCCGTGGAGACCCTCTCCTCGATGATCGGTGACTGCCTGGTGGAGCAATCGCTGACCGGGCGACCCCTGGGGCCCAGCGGCAACGCCAACCCGGACATGTGCCCGCACGGTTGCTACCCGTGCGCCGAGGGCGCGTGGCTCACGGTGGCCGTCGCGAACGACGCCGAATGGCGCCGGTTGTGCGAGGCGCTCGACGCCGCGACGCTGGCCGACGATTCCCGCTACGCGACGGGCGATTCGCGACACCGGCACGCCCAGGTGCTCGACGCGAACCTCGCCCGGCTCACCCGGGACCAGGACGCGGAGCGGCTCGCGCACCGACTGCGCGCGGCGGGGGTGCCTGCCGCGAAGAGCGCCACGTCGGTGGATGTGATTGCCGATCAACGCTTGTGGGACCGCGAGCTGTACCGCTTCGTCACGGATCACCGCGAGGGCCAGCGACCGGTGCTGGGACCGTCCTGGCGGATGGCGCGCCATCCGGCCCGGATCGCGCGCGGCGCGCCGGACCTGGGCGAGGACACCGACTACGTTCTTCACGAGATACTCGGCAAGCAACCGACGGGCGGAACATGACGACACTAGCGCGCACAGCCGCCCTGGTCACCGGCGCCAGCAGCGGTATCGGCGCGGCGACGGCACGAGCGCTGGCGGACCAGGGAGCGGCGGTGGCCCTGCTCGCGCGCCGGGCCGAGCGGCTGGATGAGTTGAAAGCCAAGATCGAATCCGCCGGTGGCACAGCGCTGGTCGTGGCCGCCGACGTCACCGACGCCGAGCAGGTGGCGTCGGCCGTGGGGCGCGCCGTCGCGGAGTTCGGCCGCCTCGACATCCTGGTGAACAATGCCGGCCTGATGCAGTCGGCGCCCGCGACCGAGGCGTCGCTGCGGGACTGGGACCAGATGGTGTCGGTCAACGTGCAGGGCGTCCTTTACGCGACGCGTGCGGCGCTTCCGCACCTGATCGAGGCGGCCGCCGACGCACCGCGCGGGGTGGCCGACCTGGTCACCATCAGTTCCACCGCCGGCTGGGTGGCGCGGCCGAACACCGCGGTGTATTCGCTGACCAAGTTCGGGGTGAACGCCTTCAGCGAGGGCCTTCGCCAAGAGGTGCTGGGCAAGCGGGTCCGGGTCGGGGTGGTGGGCCCCGGAACCGTGGACACCGAGATCTTCAGTCACCTCGCCGAATCGTCGCGGGAGGCGTTCGAACGGCAGACGGCCGGCATGGTCATGCTGCGGCCCGAGGACATCGCGGATGCCGTGTTGTTCATGGTGACGCGCGACCGCCGGGTGGCGGTCAACCACATGTTGGTGCGCTCGGCCGAGCAGACCTGGTAGCGGCGTGGCTTCGGACTGGGTGATCGGTGATCACCACGGATTGCCGTTCCCGGCCGACCCCGCCGGGTTGCTCGGCGGGGGAGTGTCGTTCCTGACCAACGCGTTTCGTGCCTCCGGGGTGCTCACCGAGAACAGCGTCGCACGGATCACCGAATTCCGGGAGATCGCCGGTGGCAGCACCGGACGCAAGGCGGCGCTGTCGATCGAATACGACCGGCCCGCACCGGGTCTGCACACCGAGCTGTTCGTCAAGTTCTCCCGGGATCTCGACGACCCGGTGCGCGACCGCGGAAAAACTCAGATGCAGGCCGAGGTTCGGTTCGCCTCCTTGGCACGAGCGCCCGGATTCCCCATCGCGGTGCCCAGCCCGCAGTTCGCCGATTATCATGCCCCGACCGGCACCGGAATATTGATCGCCGAACGAATCAACTTCGGCGCGAACGGGATCGAACCGCAATACCACAAGTGCCTCGACTACGAGCTGCCCGAGCCGGTGGAGCATTACCGCGCGCTGCTGACCGCGCTGGCGCGGCTTGCCGGCACGCACCGGTCCGGTCGGCTGCCCGCGGAACAGGCCGAGCACTTTCCGCTGGACGTGCAGGCCGCGACGGTGGGAGAGCGGGCACCGCTGTCGATGGAAAAATTGCAGCGACGGGTCACACAGCTGGGTGAATTCGCCGACGCCCATCGCGGCCTGGTGCCGGCCGGCGTGGGGTCCCCGGAGTTCTTGGCGCGGTTGGCCGATGAGGCGCCGCGGGTGGCCCTGTTCGAGGACGCGGTCGCGGGTCACCTGGCCGCCGACGGCGATTACATCGCGCTGTGTCACTGGAACGCCAATATCGACAACGCGTGGTTCTGGCGGGACGGCACCGACAGCCTGCGCTGCGGCCTGATGGACTGGGGATGCGTCAGCCAGATGAACCTGGGGATGGCGCTGTGGGGGGCGATGTCGGGCGCCGAGAACGAGATGTGGGACACCCATCTCAACGACCTGCTGGCGCTGTTCGTCGCCGAATTCGAGCGCTGCGGCGGTCCGCGCCTGGAGCCGGACCGGCTGCGCCGGCACACGCTGCTGTACGCGGCGGTGATGGGTGTGGCCTGGCTGCTGGACGTACCGGCGTTGATACGTAAGCGATTCGACGTCGCGCCGAGCAGCCGGACCGACCCGCGGATCAGGGATGACGAGGGCGTGCGCGCGCCCCTGCAGATGCTGTCGAACCTGCTGTTGCTGTGGCAGCGCCACCCGCTGGGCGACTTGCTCGACGAGGCACTGGCCGAGGAAGGGCGCGTCGCCTAGGGCACGTCGTCGTCGCTGTCGCGTAGCAGCTTCTCGGGATGGTGAAACACGTTGATGCGGGGCCGTCCCCGGTCCAGATGCGGAGGCGGCAGCCATTCGGTATCACCTCGGGCGTTCTTGCGGGTGGTCCAGCCGCCGGGTCGCAGGAGGCGGTGCTGCGGTCCACAGGCGAAGGTGAGGTCGTTGACGTCGGTGGTGTGGCATATGGCGTAGTCGGTGACGTGGTGGACTTGGCAGTGGTAGCCGGGCGTGGTGCACCCAGGCGCCGAGCAGCCGCGATCCTTGGCGTACAGGACGATTCGCTGTCCCGGTGAGGCGAGGCGTTTGGTGTGATACAGCGCCAGGGCCTTACCCTTGTCGAAGATCGCCAAGTAGTGATGTGCGTGGCGGGCCAGGCGGATCACGTCGCTCATCGGCAGCATAGTGCCCCCGCCGGTCAAGCCGCGCCCGGTGACGGATTCGAGCTCTTGGAGCGTGGTTGTCACGATAATGGAGGCCGGTAAGCCGTTGTGCTGCCCCAGCTCTCCCGACGCGAGTACTCCTCGGAGAGCCGCGTTGAGTCCGTCGTGGTTGCGTTGTGCGGCGGATCGCGGGTCGCGCTCGATCGCCTCTTGGGTGGGCGCGCCGTCCACGCACGGGGTGTCGTCCAGGGGATTGCACATGCCCGGCGCGGCTAGTTTGGCCAAGACGGCTTCGAACGTGGCGCGCGCCTCGGGGGTGAGCCAGCCACGCAGCTGCGACATGCCGTCGGCTTGCTGGTTGCCCAGCGTCAGGCCGCGCTGCCGAGCCCGGTCTTCGTCGGTATAGGTGCCGTCGGGGTTCAGGCAATCGGCCAGGGTGCTGGCCAGCTTGCCGAGTTGCTCGGGCCGATACCGGGTTCCCTCCGTGGCGAGTTTGGCCTCGGCCTGCTCGCGGGTGGCCGCGTCGATCCAGCCGGGCAGCTGGTGATAGAACTTTCGGATCGCCGAGACCTGGCCGGTGCCGAGCGCGCCGTCGCGTTGCGCGGCCGCGGTGGCGGCCAGGGCCGGTGCCACGGGTTCACCGGTGAGGCCATGGCGCGGGCCCAGATCCCGCGCCTCCTTAATGCGTCGGGATGCTTCAGCGCGGCTGATCAGCGTCGTCTCCGCGATCGCGTGCGAGAGCGTGCCGCTGAGCTCCTCCGACGACGCTTGGCGGGCAAGGGAATTGATCAGCGGATGCTCGACTGCCGGCAACCTGCGACGCACCTTCTCGCAGCGCTCCAACAGCGCCAATTGCTCGGGCGCAGTCAGTGCGTCAAACGACAACTCGCAGGCGCGATCCAAGTCGGCATCAAGCGCGTCGAAGACCTCGACGACGTCTTCGCGACTGCTCGCACCCATGCCCCGATTTTATGAAGGGGTACCGACAAACACTGGCGCTTTGTGACTGGTGAAACCAAAGTGGTGCAAGGGAATTCGAAATCAGATGATCCAAGAATTGGCGTTACGCCTAACCGGACTAGCTCCACGACGGGCTCGCGGTCAGCACGTCGACGCCATCAGCGATGATGTGCACGGTGTCTCGACGGAACACCGCGCCGACGCCCCGTTGCCACACATACCCGGTGATCGCCAACACCATCCCGGCCTCGAGCACATCGTGCTCGCCTGCGGCTACGAGCGTTTCGGACACCACCGGCGGGTCGAAACCCAGCCCCAACCCATGCGCGACCGGCATCGGCGGGATCGGCTCACCCGCTCCCTCGTAGGCGGCCAGCAGATCGCGGGTGGACGCGCCGGGCCGACATGCGGCAAGCATGCTGTCGTACAACCCATCCGAGCGCCCGAAGAGCGCGCGGACCTCTTCGGTGACGGTATCGCCGGCCGGCCAGGTGCGGCCCACCTCGGCGACGTAGCCATTCGCCAGCGCGCCCGCGGCGAACGCCACGAGGTCGCCTGACGCGACCTCGTGCGTAGCAGAGCGCCGCCACGGCTGCTCCCGCGAGGTGACCCACGCGGCATCCTGGGTGGCCGGCGTGCTGACCCCGCCCGCGGCCATCGCCTCCATCATCACCCCGGCCAGCGTCCGCTCCGAAACGCCCGGCGCCAATTCGCCTAGGGCGGTGGTCAATCCGTGTTCGGCGACGCGCAAGGCGTGATCCATCGCCGCGATCTCACCGGGCGTCTTGATGCGTCGCGCAGCCCGCATCGCCGGCTCGGCGTCGACGAGCTCGGCATTGGGGAACGCGTCGGGCAGCAGCGCCGCGAAAGTTGGTGTGATGGCGTCGGTTCCGACTCGCCGCGCAGCCTCGGCGCCGTCGACCTTCTTCAGGACATCGATGAGCGTCATCGGGTTCCAGGCCAGCCCGTACAGGTGATCGTGGCCGATCTCCTCCGGAACGCCCTCGTCGTCGGTGCTGTTGAGGTAGATGTCCCCGGTGGCACGCACCAGCACACACATCGGACCGAACGGCCGCGTCCCGGCAATCCACAGCTGCGGCGCGCCGGTGACGTAACGGATGTTGGCCTGCCGACCCAACACCAGGATGTCCAGGCCGTGCTTGTCCATCGCGGCCAGCGCCCGTTCCCTGCGGCCCGACCGCAGCGCGCGTGCGTCGGGCAGAACTTCAGTCGCCATAGGGGGTGTACGGGTAGTCGGTGATCGGCGCGTAGCCGTCTTCGGTGATTACCACGATCTCCTCACTGCGGTAGCCGCCGGTTCCGTCCTCCCACACCACGGGTTCCAGCACGAGAACCATGCCGGGCGGGAAGACGAAGTTGTCGTCGAACTCCTTGCCGAGATCCGTCCCGATCATCGGCGCCTCGGCGGGATAGGTGCCGATGCCGTGGCCCAGATAGAAATGCGGCAGCCACGGCTTGCGACCGCCGTTGGCCGTGATCGCCGCGCGCGCCAGCTCGCCTGAGGTCACGCCGGCTTTGGTGACCGCGAGCACGGCGTCCACAATGGTGCGCCACTGCCGGAATTGGTCTTGCTGTCGTGGCGTCGGCGCCTCGCCGACCACCCACGTGCGGCCGAAGTCCGAGCAGTATCCGTGGTAGGTGATGCTGATGTCGGTCCACAGCACGTCGCCGGCGGCCAGTTCCCGATCGGTGGGCAGCAGCGGCAACGCGAGGTCGCCGTGCGTCGTCCACACTCCGGCTTCCCGCGAGCTCGGCATCACCTGCCAGATGGCCTCCAGCATGTTGGTGGTGGCGCCCAGCTCGAACGCGCGACGCACGAAGGTCGCCGAGAGATCGATCTGACGTACACCGGGCTTCAGCGCCTGCTGCACGTCGACGATCGCCCGCTCGGTGATCCGGGCGGCCCGGCGCAGGCAGGACAACTCGTCGCGGGTCTTCACCAATTGCGCGGCGCCGACCACGCTCGCCGCATCCATCGGCGGGCCGGCGGGGAACAGCGTGGACGCCGCGCGGCGCATCGCTCCGGTGAGTTCGTCGACGGCGACGTTCGCGTCCGGCGGGATGAGCCCGGCCAGCTTCCGGGCGAAATCCTGTACGCCATGGTCGAATTCGAGGTAGGCGGGCCCGTGCAGGTGGTCGTCGGGCACGGGATACTCCGCGGATGCCCCGCTGCGGAACGGCATGAACAGGTGCGGATGCACGTCGTCGGCGAGCACGACGGCGACCGGACGCTCCACGTGTGACAGGCCGGCGTCCAGAAGCGGCCAGCTGGCGCCGGTCGCGTAGCCGACGTAGCCGTTCATCAGCAGGATCAGCGCGTCGACACCGTGTTCGGCCATGGCGGATCGCAGTCGAGCGCCGATCTCGGTGCGCATCCGCGCCCAGTCCGGTTCATCGGGGACGTCGAGTACCGAGGCCTGGGCGGTAACCGAATTCGTCATGCGGGTACTCCCAGAAATCTCCTGATGTTGCCGCCGACAACCCGAACGGCATCCTGGGGGCCGACCGCGTCGACGACGACGGCCAGCGACCTTTCCGAGTAGCCGAAAGTGCTTTCGTTGTGCGGGTAATCGGACGACCACATCACCTTGTCGATACCGATCTCGTCGATCTGCCGCAGCCCCAGCGGATCGACCATGAACGAGGCGCACATATGCGTGTCCCAGTATTGGCGGATGTCCCGAGCCGGCTGGTGGGCCAGCATGTGCCGGTAGGAGGCGAGAACGTGCTCGGCGTCCTGCAGGGCCGTCGGCACCCAGGCGATGCCGCCCTCGAACCAGCCGATCCGCAGTCGCGGATGCCGGTCCAGGATGCCGCCGAAGATGTACTTGGAGAACATCTCCCGGAACGAGTCGATGTTGACCATCATGGCCACCGCGACGCTGTTGACCTCGCTGGGGAACTTGGGTTGGCTCTCGCCGATGTGGTGGGTGACGGGCAGCTCGGCCTCCTCGATCTCGTCCCACACCGCGCTCATCGCCGTGCTCGAATAGTCGATGAGCTGCCCGTCGCGATCATTGCCGGGGCTGATCGGCATCAGAAACGTCTTGAGCCCCAAGGCCTTCAGCTCGGTGAGCGTGCGCCGCGCCCCGGCCGGGTCCCACCAGTTGATCAGCCCGACCCCGTAGCAATGCCCGTCGGAGCGCTCCTGAACG
Organism: Mycobacterium sp. MUNTM1; assembly: GCF_054660795.1. NCBI lineage: Bacteria > Bacillati > Actinomycetota > Actinomycetes > Mycobacteriales > Mycobacteriaceae > Mycobacterium > Mycobacterium sp. MUNTM1. The sequence continues at coordinate 51,732 of NZ_BAAGDE010000001.1, read as the reverse complement.
CCGGCGATGTGCTCGTTGTAGACGCGAAAGACCCGCTCGCGAATCTCGTGATCGGGGTGGTGGAACAGGGCAAGCACCGCGTTGGGAAAGGCCAGTTCCTTGTCGACGCCGTCCTCGGCGAGCTCGCGAACCCGGGCATCGACATTGTTGGAGGCCGCCCCGGCCAGATCGTCGTATTGCATGAGCACCGCACTGAAATCGCCCACCACCATCGATTGCCCGGGTGGGCCGAGCAAATACGCGCCGTCCTCATACCAGATCCGGGGCGCCTGATCCTTCAGCTCGGCGGGAAAGCCCTCGTAGAAGATGTCGTCGGCCACCGAGATGTGGTTGTCGGCGGAGAACACCTCGGTACCCGCCGGCAGGCCGGTGCGGAACTCCGCCGCGTGACCGCGCCGGTCCTTGGGTGCACCGATCACGCCCTCGGGGTAAAGTGTTGAGGCTGGGCTGGACATCATCGTCCCTTCGTTTCCAGATCGGTTGGCGTTCAGCGGGTCAGCACGCCTATCCGCTGGAGATCGGCCAGGTATTTGTCGATCAGCTCCCTCGACAGGTGGGGAATCGCGCGCCCGGCGGCGTGGACGGCTTCCCGGAATCGCGCTCCGGGCACTGGCGATCCCGCCACCGCGGCCATGGGTTCACGGTAGACGTCGAGCACCGCCAGCACCGAGTGGCCACGCTGATTCTCCGGAAGCGCGCGCATGGCCGTCTCGAACCGGGCGAGCCAGGTCGCATAATCGTCGATCTTCTCCATGGGAAATCCCGCAGCGATGATCCAGTCGACGAACGTGTCCAGCGAGATCGCGTCGTCGTGCGGATTGGTCGTGTTGTAGGTGTCGAAGCTGCTGCCGTGCTGTGGCCCGATCGCGGCGATCGCGTCGGCCAGGAAGTCGACGGGCAGGCCCTCGTAATGCGGCCGCTCGCCGCCACCCCGATAAAACGAGCGCGGGGCGACTCCGGTGGCGACCAGGCTGAACAGCAACCGGGTGAAGATGTCGGGCACGTTGAGCTGTCCCGCGTAGCGGGTGTCGGCCAGGATCATGCCGGGCCGGTACACCGCAATGGGCAGGCCGCACAGGTCGTGTGCCTCGCGCATCAGGACCTCGCCGGCCCACTTGCTGATCCCGTAGCCATTGGCGTAGCCGCCGTCGACCGTGCAGCTGGGCACCGAACGGCGGATGTCGGTGTCCTCGTCCACGAGCTGATGCGCGACGGCGCTGACCCCCATCGTGGAGACATAGTGAATCGGCTTGAGCCGGCGCGTGATTGCCAGCCGGATGATTTCGGCGGTGCCCACCACGTTGGGCGCGAACAACTGGCGGTAGGGCAGCACGTGGTTGACATGCGCCGCCGGATGCACGACGAGATCGACCGTGTCGGTCAGGCGCCGCCACGTCGCCTCGTCCAGCCCGCACCTCGGCTCGCCGAGGTCACCGGCGACGACTTCGAGGTGCTCGGCGGCCAGGGCGCGGAAGCGTTCCAGCAGCGCGGTGTCCGAACCCAGCACCGCTTCGATGCGCTGACGGGCCTGCGCGGGGTCGGCGCCGCGGGTCAGGCAGATCAGGGTGCCGCCCGATTCGGCGAGGGCCTCGAGCCATTCCATGGCGAGGAACCGGCCCAGGAATCCGGTTGCGCCGGTGAGCAAGACGGTGCGAACCTCGGCTGTCGGCTGCGACAGCAGCATCGCCGACTTCAGGATGTCGTCGTCGATGAACCTGTCCAGGGTCAGGTCCTCGGCGTGCACCTCGGTGGTGGCGGCGCCATGCACGGACGCGTACGTGGGCCGGGCGGCGCCCGGGGCGCGAAGGCGTTCGATGTGGCCGGCGATGGTGAGCAGGTCGCCGGTCGGGTCGATGACCACGCCGACCGGGACCTCGATGCCGTAGATGTCGGCGAGCAGGGTCGAAAAGGTCAGCGCCGAAAGGGAATCGCCGCCCAGGTCGATGAACCTCGCCTCCGGGGACACGTCGGCCGCGGACACCCCGAGGGTGGCCTGCACCGCTTTGGTGACGGTCGCCAGCACCGGCTGATCGGCGCCGCCGGTGCGCAGGGCGCGCAGCTGCCCGAGTTGGTCGTCGGCCATCCGCGCGTAGAGCTGCTCCAGCCGATCGCCGTAGCGGGCTTTGAGCTTGGGCCGCAAGAACTTTCCGACCCCGGACAGCAAGCCGTTGGCCAGGCTGAACGGCTCCGTCTCGATCAGGAAGTCGCGGGGGAGTTCGTAACCGTTGAGGTGGTTGTCGCGGGCGACCTGGCGCAGTGACTGGGCGATCGCGGACGCGTCGGCGTCGCCGTCGGTCGGCACCACCACGGCGAGCAGGAACGACCGGGCGCTGTTGCCGTAGATGTAGATCTGATGGACCAGCGGGCTGGTCGAGTACAGCGCCTCGAGGCGGGAGACCGCGACGAACTCACCCTGGGCGAGCTTGATCACGTTGTTGCGGCGGTCGACGTAGCGCAGCCGGTCCGGGCCGACCTCGGCCATGATGTCGCCGGTCTTGTAGTAGCCGTCCTCGTCGAACATGGTGGCGGTCAGGTCGGGCCGGTTGTAGTAGCCGGCCATGAAGCGCGCCGATTTGACCGCCAATTCCCCTCGCGGATAAGGCTTGTCGGTGTTGAAGTAGCCGAGCTCGGGCACGTCGAGAAGCTTGTAGTCGATCACCGGCGGCCGCAGCACGTGCTCGTCGGCCACGATCATTCCGCCGGCGATCTCGGTGGACGAATAGCCGATCAGCAGGTGCTGATCTAGCACCTCTTCCATGAACTCCTTGATCTCCGGCGACAACGCGGCCGAGCCGCAGCCGACCGCCAGCACGCGTCCGCCCAGGATCTCCTCCCGGATGGCCGTGGTGATCTGCGCGCCCGCGGCATCGGGGTCGGCGCCGGCCATCAGGGCGCGGTCCAGTTCGCGCTGGTAGTGGTGGAAGAACATCTCGCACACCCGCGGCACCAGGCTCAGGGAGGTGGGCCGCACCAGCGCCAGGTCCTCGAACAGGGTCGAGAGATCGCTCTTGGCGGCGAAATAACTGATGCCCCCGTTGGCCAGGGTCAGGATGACATACCCGTAACCGATCAAATGACTCATCGGCATGTAGCTCAAGGTGATGACGGGCTGGTCGGACTGCGCCAACCAGATACCGATGCACAGACTTTCGGTGAACATCGCGCCCTTGGGCGTGCCGGTGCTGCCCGACGTGTAGAACACCCATGCCAACGGGTCTTCGCCCTCCGCGGCGACGTGCAGGGGCGCGGGCGGCAGGACCGCGAGATGGGTGGCGGCGGCGTCGACCGTCTCGACGGCCAGCGCACTGCCCGCCTCGGACAGCCGCGCGACCGCGGCCTCGAAACCGGCCCGCTGGTCGTCGTCGCGCGGCTCGTAATCGAAGACGATCAGGCGGTCCGGCGCGGCGCCCGCCAGCGTCGCCTCGACGGCGCTGGGGAGATTGTCGATGCCCACCGCCAGGATTCGCGGCCGGGTCTCGGCGAGGATCGGCGCGTGCTGTGCGGCCGGCGCGCTGGTCTGCAGGGGCACGACCACGGCACCGAGGTGGATGCACGCGCACTCGATGGCGGTGTAGTCGATGCTGGCGAATCCCAGCACGCAGACGAAGTCGCCGGCGCGCACCGGGTGGCGTTCGTGGTGATGCCAATCGGCGGCGGTGGCCCGCACGCGCGCCCACAGGTCGGCGTACGTGATGGTCTCGAAGCGCGGCAAGAAGTGCAGCGCCGATCGGCCGGTGGCGGGATCGGTGATGACTTCCCGGGCGCGTTGACCGAGCGCCGGACGCCCCGCGTAGCCCTGCAGGACCGTCGCCATCACCTCGGCGATCCGCAATCCGGGTGCGCGTGCGGCGGCGGCGATTTCGTCGTCGGGCTTGGTGTTGCGGAACTGTTCGTCGTCGGCGTACAACCGCTCGCGCCGGCGCGCCACCCGTTCCCACTGGTCCTGCTGCGCGCCAGGGTCTTTGACGTCACTGCGACCGACGAACGCCATCTATCACCACTTTCTGATGTCAACCCGGATAGCTGACACCGGTGAGCTGTTCGGAGAGCTGCCACAGCCGTCGCATATCGGGCTCGCTGCGCGCCAGCGGGGGGACATTCGCGAAAGTGACGCCACCCCTGACCGTTTCGTAGAAGCCGCGCGGTCCGTAGTAGGCGGCGCCCTGCGCGTCCGGCGACACCGCGGCGTAGAGGGTCGGCTTGATGCCCTCGTCGACTTCGAGCCACATGAACGGCAGCAGCCGCCACGTCAGCCGCGTCAGCCGGGCCTGCAACGTCGGTGTGGCGCGGCCGTACGACGCGCCGCTGAGCAGATTGGTCTTGGTCAGGCCGGGATGGGCGGCGTTGGACATCAATCCCCACCCGCCCGCGCGGCTGCGCCGGTCCAACTCGACGGCGAACATCAGCTGCGCCAATTTGGCCACCCCGTAGGAGTGCATGGGCTTGTAGCCGCGTTGGGCGTTGACGTCGCCGAAGTCGAGATTGCCCTGGGTGGCGGCGATGCTGCTGACCGTCACCACCCGTGCGGACCCCGCCGCCCGCAGCGGACCCAGCAACCGTCGGGTCAACGCGAAATGTCCCAAATGGTTTGCCCCGAACTGTAATTCGAACCCGTCGCTGGTCTGCTGCCGTTGCGGGGGTGTCATGACGCCCGCGTTGTTGATCAGGATGTCGATCGGGCGACCGGCGGCGGTCAGCTCCTCACCCAGGGCGGCGACGCTGGACAGCGACGACAGGTCGAGTTGCCTGATGCTGAGCTTGGCCTGCGGCACCTCCCGGCGGATCTCGGCGATCGCCCGTTCGCCCTTGACCCGGTCGCGGATCGCCATCACGACGTCGGCACCTACGGCCGACAGCCGCTTCGCCAGCCCGAACCCCAAACCGCTGTTGGCTCCGGTCACGACGGCCGATCTGCCCCGCAGATCTGGAATGTCGAGCGACAGATCGGGCTTCACCATGTCACGGGTAGTTCGTAGAGTCCGTAGGCCAGTGCGTCGTGTTTGAACGGCAGATCGTTCAGGGGCACGGCAAGCCGCAGTGTCGGAATGCGGCGCAGCAGCGCGGGCAGGACGATCTGCAACTCCATCCGGGCCAGCTGTTGACCGACACACTGATGGCGACCGTAGCCGAACCCGACGTGGGGCCCGTCCTCGCGGAGCAGGTCGAGCCGGTCGGGGTTGGGGAATTGGCGGTCATCCCAGTTGGCCGGGGCGACGTCCAGGATGATGCCGTCGCCGGCGTGGATGGTCTCGCCGCCAATCTCGATGTCCTCGACGGCGATTCGCCGCTGACCGGTCTGGATGATGCTCAGGTAGCGCATCAGCTCTTCGACCGCGGTGGCCACGACCTTGGGGTCATCGGTGTCGCGCAGCAGCGCTCCTTGATCCGGATGTTCGAGCAACGCCGCGATGCTCAGGCTGATCATGTTCGCGGTGGTCTCGTGGCCCGCGATCAGCACGCCGGTGGCCAACTGTGCGGCCTCGCGCACGCTGATCTCTTCGGCGTTGACCCGCTCGGCCAAATCGGACACCAAATCCTCTGAGGGGCTTTGCATCTTGGTCCGAACCAGATTGGCCAGATACTTCGCCAACGAGGCGGCGCCCTGGGCGGTGTCCTCCTCTGTGGCGTAGCGGCCCATGCCCCGCTGGGCCTGGGTCTGGAAGAATTCTGCGTCCTCGTAGGGCACGCCCAGCAGTTCACTGATGACAAGAGAGGGGACCGGCAGCGACAGGGTGCTGACGATGTCGCCCGGCTTCGGGCCAGCCAGCAGGGCGTCGATGTGGTCGTCGGTGATCTTTTGTACCGCCGGCCGCAGCGCTTCAACTCGCTTGAAGGTGAACGGTTTAGACAGCATCCTGCGGAATCGGGTGTGCTCTTCGGCGTCCGAGGTGAATACCGAGCGCGGGCGCTTGTGCACCGTGGCCAGCATGCCCGCGTTCCAGTGCGGATAGCCGGGCAGCCGGTCGTCGACGCTGGTGCGGGAGTCGGTGAACAGCGCACGTATCGCGTCGTAGCCGTGGATGAGCCACGGGGTGCTGCCGTCCCAGATGCGGACCCTGCTCAACTGCTTGCCGGCGTTGAGCTCCAATACCTTCGGAGGCGGGGCGAACGGGCAGCCGGGTGCCCGTGTCATCGGAAACTCCGGGATATCGGTGGCGGTGGATCCTTCGGTCATCGTGCTCCTCGGTTGTCGGCCGCCGTCTGGGCCGTCTGGGTCGTCTGTGTCGGCTGGCCGCCGGCCGCGCCCACGTGCACCGGCGCGCGCCACAGACCGACAATCGCGTCGATCAGCCCTTCGCCGGCCACCGGCCACGCCGAACGCGACCGCGGTCCGTGTTCGGCCAGCGCGCCTTCGTGTTCGGCGCAGGTGTGCATGAGCAGGTTGCGCACCATCACCATCCGTTCCGAACGCACCCGCTTGGGCAGCTCCGGCAGGCAGCGGTTGATGCCGTCGAGGGTCTGCACCAGCAGCGGCGATGCCAAAGCGTCTTTGGTGACCACATGGCGGTAGGTCGGATCGGCCATGGCCTGCGCGGCGAAGCGGGCGTACCAGGTCGGGGTGCCCAGCGCGGACAGGTGATCGGTCAACGGGCGCACCAGGGCGCCGACCCAGTCGCGTAGCTCGGTCGAATCGCCGATGGCGGCCAGCATCCGGGAGCGCAGCTCCTCGATCGGCTCGCGATGCTTGCTTTCGATCGCGCGGAGCAGGTCGACCCTGGTGCCGAAGTGGTAGCACGCCGCGGCGTTGTTGCCCTGGCCGGCGGCCTCGCTGATCTGCCGGTTCGAGACGGCGTACATGCCGCGTTCGGCGAAAAGCACCTCGGCGGCCGACAGGATCGCCTCCCGGGTGCCCGTCGACCTGTCGGAGCGAGTGGCCCGCTCGGCAGTCATCGCCCCAGTGAACACCGCCCGTCGTGTTAAATCAAGCAATTTATTTATCCCGGCGGTTCGCGCACGCTGCCCACCGAAACCTTGTTTCGTCAGCCGCATTTCATCGTCGTGCCGCCCCCGTGCCGCGTCCGGCGAATACAGTCATGGCCATGAACCCGCTGCAGCGGCTGGCCCGGCACCCGACGGCCTACCGCGTGCTGGTCCTGAACGGTCACCGGATCGTGGAGGGCCTCGAATCCGTGCTCCGGTTCCTGACCAGCGGACGCCTCGGCGCGCTGGATCTGGCCGGCCTGCCCAACGTGCGGATCACCATCTCGGGCCGCAAGACCGGCCTCGCCCGCAGCGCGACCGTGCAGTACGTCCCCTTCCGCGACGGCCTGCTGTTGGTCGGATCGAACTGGGGGCGCGTGCGCCACCCGTCCTGGTCGGCGAATCTGAAAGCGGCACAACGGGTCACCGTGCGCCGTCGTGGCCACCGTTTCGTGGCGGCGGTGCGGCTGCTCGGTGGCGCGGAGCGCGACGAAGCGTGGGCCGAGGCGCTGGCGTCCTGGCCGAATTATCGCCTCGCCCAGCAACGCGCCGGCGCGCGTCGGTTTCGGCTGTTTTTGCTCACGCCGGCTCGGTGAGTTTCCGGGCCGGCACACCCGTTGTTAGCCGCCGAGCCCGGCCGGCGCCGACGTGTTTTGCCACGCCCGGCGGCGTCAGCCCGGGTGATTCTTCGTCAGGCGCGCGATCTCGGTGCCCCACACCGACTGCGCACCGGCGTCGCCCACGCGGTAGAGCTGAACCATCGACGCGATCCCCACCGCCAGCACCAAAATGGCGACGAGCGTCCTGGTGGCGACGCGGCTCGTGTCGGATTGCTGCTCGATCATCCGGACGATGACCAGTACGACGGCGGCCACCAGCAGCGCGGCGGAGAAGTAGGCCATCAGGCCGCCCCGTTGGGCGTGTTCGCGCAGGATCGGGCTCGGATTCGTTCTCAGGTCGTAGAGCCATCCGCCGGCGTTGATGGTGATGGGCGTCAACACCATGGTGACCACGGCCAACACCAGCGTCAGCCACATCAGCTGCCCGCGCCGCGCCGCCGGCCACAACGCGCACACGATCTCCAGCAGGGCGGTGAGCGGCACCAGCACCAACACGAAATGCAGCAGCAGTGCGTGCGCCGGCATGCCGTTGATGACGTTCATTGGCGATCCTCGATGGTGCTGGCGCAGCGGCTAACTGCCGAGCCCCTTCTTGATGGCCGCGTCCTGCTTCTGTCCGACGTCGTTGACGAATTCCGGCGGGGCCAGCGTGTCGGTCGGCCCGTCGAATTCCAGCGTGGCAAACGCCTTGCCCTCGGTGAAGAGCAGTATCACCACACCCTTGCTGCGGTCCGGGGCGTTGCCCATGAACATCGTTCCGCCGCTGCCGATGTTCGACGGTTGCGTGGACGGATCCTTGATCACGCCGCCCTGTTGCCCCTTCGCGGCGTTCAAGGCGTTGGCGGCGGAGTCGGGATCGTCGTAGACCTGGATGGTCACCTTGATCGCGTGGCTACCGTCGTCGTCCTTGAAGGTGGTCGCCACGCCCGGCTGGCCGTTGGGGTTGTCGGTCGGGGGCGCGGCGGTGAAGGGGACCGGGGCGCTGATGTCACTGGGCTGGATGAGCAGCTTCGCGTACTGGTTGGGCGCGGCCGGCGCCGATGACGCCGGTCCCGAGCTGGGGCTGCTGGGGGCCGAGGTTGCCGAGGTGGCCGATCCGGACTTCGACGGCGACGGCGACGGCTGTGGCTTGTTTCTGCCCCACCCCGCCACCCAAAACCCCACCGCCCTCGTCACCGCGCAACCCCCGAAAACCGGTAGTGACATCCTCATGCATCCAGCTCCCTTCCAGGTCTTCCTGGCGACAAAGTCGGATTGACCTCCGGGTCGCACAGTACAGGGCTGCGCGGCAGGGTATGCCGCGCAGCGTCCTGGGGAACCGGCCTGCTATTCGAGTTGATCGCGCAGGCTACTCAGCGTGTTTGCCAGGATGCGGGATACCTGCATCTGCGACACGCCGATTCGTTCCGCGATCTGGCTTTGCGTCATGGATTCGAAGAAACGCATGCGCAGCACCTCGCGTTCGCGCTGCGGCAGGGTGGCAACCAGCACCCGCAACGCTTCCCGATTGGTGATGTGCTCGATCTGTGGATCGATGTCGCCGACCGAGTCGGCCACCGACCGAGGCGTGCCCGAACTGTCGGCGCCCAGCGGCGCGTCCAGGGAGTCGAGCCGATACGCGTCGCCCGCGACGAGGCATTCGACGATTTCCTCGCGCGGCACCTCGAGCACCTGAGACAGCTCACCCGCGGTGGGCGCGCGCCCGAGCTGCTGGGACAAATCCGCGGTGGTCCTGCTGATCTGCACATGCAGCTCGCGCAGCCGCCGCGGGACGCGCATTCCCCAGCTGTAGTCGCGGAAGTAACGCCGGACCTCGCCCATCATGGTGGGCACGGCGAACCCGATGAAGCTGGGCCCCTTCGCGGGGTCGAACCGGTTGACGGCGTTCATCAGCCCTAGCCGCGCGACCTGAATCAGGTCTTCGAGGCCTTCGCCACGGCGGGCGAAGTGACTGGCCACGTGGTCCGCCAGCGGCAGGCATCGCGAAACGATGCGTTCGCGCTGGTGGGCGAACTCGTGTGATTCGGCGGGTAATTGCTGCAACACCAAGAACATTTCGACTACGTCGTCGTATGAATCGTCGGTCTTGGTGGTGGGTGGCGGAGCGGGACGAGTTGCAGAAATGACATTCGTCATCGGCCGGCGCACCCTGCGCTCACTCGAAAAATCGTGTAAAGGGTTGCGCGAGAATAAGTTTGCATGCTGACTCTCTCCTTGAGTCGTGTGCAATGGGAGGTGGCAGCTCTGCGCACGTCTCGCCCCCACTGCATCTCAATCCGCCGGACGGTCGTTACCCAACGCACGGAGGAGCGGGGAGGTGACTGGGGCTAATTCGCCGGAGCCATACCAAGCTCAGTAGCCGTGCGGCTGACTGGACCGCTTTTAGCTAAACGGCGACGCGTCCATAACGGACTTCATTGGAGACTATACGCCCCTTCGCCCAACCCGGCGCGGGGTTGGGGTAGTGGATTCAGATGAAATCTGAACAATTTCCACGGTGTACCACCGGGGAATCCGCAAGCCGCCGGCGCGGGCCTGGTGGCCTCGATGAAAGCGGATGCACCCGCAGCGAGCTGCGGTGTTGTCGCCTTGGCACCTTGCCGACGAGGTTCCCCGGCGGGGCCGGCAAACAAATTTGGCTCACCTCGGGGTACTTCTGAGTGGTCGTGATTTATTCACCGTTGCCGCCAGGGCGACCGTCGGGGCGGTGGCCGCTGACACACTCGAGCGCGCCAAGGGGCCGCGAAATGTCGGCTTCCGTTCTCGTCTCTGAGTCGGCTGGGTACTGTTCGCCTAATGTTTGCGACACCGATCGGCCGACCGCGTTCCATTCGACTAAGAAAGCACTTCGCGCGCAACACATTACGCGATAGCCGATGGGGCACCTGCCGGAGCGGGCGATGAGCGGCGCCGGGCCTGGGCTGGATGGCCGCGGTGTGGTGGTATCGGGCGGCACTCGCGGCATCGGACGAGCGGTCGCTGAGCTGCTGGGCAGCCTGGGCGCCGGCGTGGTCGTCAACGGGCGTGACGCGAAAGCCGTGGAAGACACGGTCGCGGCGATCACGGCGTCGGGCGGGCGTGCCACCGCGGTGGTCGGAGCCGCCGACGACGAGCGCATCGCGCGCTCGCTCATCGACGAATGCCTCAGCGCGTTCGGGCGGCTGGATACCCTGATCAATTGCGCCGGCATCGCCGAACCCCCCGGCTCGTCGATCCTGACGATCACCCCGAACCAGTTCGACCTGCTGATCAAGGGCCACCTCGGCACCGCCTTCCACACCTGCCGGCTGGCCGCCCCCGTGCTGGCCGAGCAGGGCCACGGGGCCATCGTCAACACCAGCTCCGTGGCATACCTGGGTGACTACGGCGGGACGGGATATCCGGCCGGCAAGGGCGCCGTCAACGGCCTGACGATGGCCATCGCCGCCGAACTGAAGCCCTACGGCGTGCGGGCCAACGTGGTGTGCCCCGGCGCCAGGACACGGCTGTCCACCGGGGCCGAATACGAGCAGCACATCGAAGATCTGCACCGCCGCGGGCTGCTCGACGAGATGACCATGCGGGCGTCGCTCGACAGCGCTCCGCCCGAGTTCGTCGCACCGGTCTACGCCTATTTGGCCGGCGACCTGTCGCGTGAGGTGACGGGCCAAATCCTGGTTGCGGCAGGCGGTTTCGTCGGCAGCCTCGACCGGCAGACCCCGCGGTTGTTGGGCTACCGTGACCACCATGAGGCCGGGCCGTGGTCGGTGCTCGACGTGCACAACATGATCGGCGGCGCAGCCCGGTGACGGACGGGCCCAGCGACTGAGGACCGCGACCCTTACGAGAGCCGGTTGGCGGCGAAATCCGCTGCCTGGTCGACCATCCCGGCTTCGACGTATTGACGGTGCGCGGCGGGGTTGCCCGCGCCGGAGCAGACCGGGTCGCCGGGTACACACAACTCGAGCGTCTTCGCCGAATACAGCGGCCCGATGTTGACCGGCGGCTGGTTGATGATGCTCATGAACTGACTCGACGGCTTGCCGAACAGCGCCACAGCGGCCACGTGGTTGGCCACCTCGGCCGGCATCGGCTGGAGCGCCCGCACCAGGTGCACGCCGTCCGGGACCACGCTTTCGGTGACGAAGCCCATCACCGCGGCGCCCTGCGAGTAGCCGCCCAGCACCATCTTGGTGCGGGGGCAATTCGCCGCCATCTGCTCGACGTGACTGCCGGCGTCGCTGATGCCGTCGGCGGCGGTGGGAAAGTCGGTGGTGGCCGGATAGTCGACCGGATACACGCCCACCGACTTACCGCCGACGTGTGAACGCAACGTGTCCACGAAGTTCTGTCCGACGCGACCGACACCGGGCGGCTCGGTGGTGCCGCGGGCGAACACCACCTCGACGTCCGGGCATGGATCCGCGGACGCCGCCGTGACCGGGCCGATGAGCGAAGCCCAAATCGGCGACAGCACAGCACAAGTCAACACACCGAGGGGACGTGCCTGCACAGCGTGATCCTGCCACAGGACGCCCGGGAGCGCGCGCTGAGCGATCGGCCGCCGCCGCGGATGTGACGAAGACCTCCAAGTCGGCGGAGTCGACGAGCGGCCGCTACTCGGCGCGACCCGCCGCTTCGCGTGGAACGCGGAACTGCCCGGCGGCAACCGCGAGCAGCGCCCCACCGAAGATGGGCGCGCTGTTCAGCGCGACCTGTGTCAAACCCACCACGTCGAGGCCTCCTTCGATCGGTGGACAACGTCATCGGCCGCACAACCGCGCGACGCGCAGACATCCCGGCGAATATGTATGGTCATGATCGCCGTTCCCGCCGGGCCGGTCAGGAAGCTTTCGACGAGCGCCGCCGCGTTCGCGGCGGCTCCGCGGCGCCCAGTGCGTCCATGGCGCGGACCATCTGCGGGTAGGCGATCGCCGGCCCGATCCAGCGGGTGAGATAGCGCCGGAGATCGGCACCGCTGCGCGGCGGCCGTCCGGGGTCGGTCAGGAAGGAATGGAGAACCCGCAGCGAGAATTCGTTCAGCTCATCCAGGCCGGCTTCATCGAAACCGTAATGTTCCCAATCGATGTCGTAGCGATGAAGCATCGAACGACCGAAGGCCAGGGCCGTGTCGGAGATGATCGATACCTTCTGCGCGCCGCGGTGGCGCTGGCTGAGCACGAACTCGACCTGGTTGTCCGCGGCCAGCTCTTCGACGGCGAAAGCCATTCCCTCGGTGATGGCCACCACCGGATCGGTGACGCCCTCCAGGTGGGCCGCCATGCGATCGAGGAAGCCGTCGGCCGACCGCATCGCGGACGCCACCAACAAGGCCTGCGTCCCGGGAAAGTATCGGTAGACGGTCTGCCGAGTCACCCCCAGTGCCCGCGCCACATCCGCGATCCGCAGCGCCGACCCACGTTCGTCGATGATCTTGTCGGCGGCGTCGAGGATGCGCTCGATCGCCTCCGCATCGGACGCCGGCGTGTTTCCGGCCCAACCGTGACTGCGCATGATTAACGGGCGGCAAACCCGCGGCCGGTGAACCCCACAGCTGGATCATAACGTCTGCCGCGACGGCATCGTTGCTGGCTAACCGCCGAGTCGTACATCGATAGCACGGCAGGACAATATGCGCATTATGTATGATCACTGCGGATCCGGAGGGCTCCGGCGCGACAGAGAGGCCGACCGATGCAGTACGACACCGTGATCACCAACGGCCGCTGGTTCGACGGGACGGGCGGGCCGTCGGCTCTGCGGGACATCGGCGTGCGCGACGGCCGCGTCGTCACCATCGCCAAAGGGCCGCTCGACACGACCGGGGCCCGGGTCATCGATGCGACGGGTCAGTGGGTGATGCCCGGCATCATCGACATTCACACCCATTATGACATCGAAACACTCTGTGAGCCAGCGCTTTCCGAATCTCTGCGGCATGGCGTGACGACGGTGATGCTGGGCTCCTGCTCGCTGTCCACCGTGTACCTGGACAACGTCGACGCGGGCGATATCTTCGGCCGCGTCGAGGCCATTCCGCGGCGCTATGTCATCGAGCACCTCAACGACAAACGGTCATGGACCAGCCCCAAGGAATATGTGGCCGCGCTCGAGCAGCTCAACCTCGGCCCCAACATCGCGGCGTTCATCGGGCACTCCGACATGCGCGCCGCGACGATGGGCCTGGACCGGGCGACCCGCAAGGACACCCGTCCGTCGGCGGCCGAACTCGCGCGGATGGAGTCGATGCTCGAAGAGGCTCTCGACGAAGGCTTCGTCGGGCTCTCCTCGCAGCAACTGCTGTTCGACAAACTCGACGGAGAGGTCTGCCGGTCGCGAACCCTGCCGTCGACCTATGCGAAGCCCCGCGAGCTCCGGCGCTTGAACGCGATCCTGCGGCGGCGCAACAAGATCCTGCAGTCGGGCCCCGACATCAAGAACCCGCTGTCGATCGTTTCCCAGCTGGCCACGTCGCTCGGGGTGGGCCGGCGCCGGTTGAAGACCAGCCTGCTCTCGGCCGCCGACGTCAAGTCCCTGCCGCCGGTCATCTACCTGATGGACGCGCTCGGGCGAGCGGTCAACCGCCTCGGCGCGGATTTCCGCTGGCAGCATCTGCCGGTGCCGTTCGAGGTGTACGCCGACGGGATCTCGCTGGTGATCTTTGAAGAGTTCGGCTCCGGCGCCGCGGCGCTGCACCTGCAGGACGAGATCTCCCGCAACGAGCTGATGCGCGACGAGGACTACCGGCGTCAGTTCCGCAAGGACTACGACCAGAAGTATGGGCCCCGGGTGTGGCACCGCGACTTCTTCGACGCCGACATCGTGGCGTGCCCCGACGAATCGGTGGTCGGCAAGTCCTTCGGGCAGGTGGGCCTGGACCGCGGCGGCCTGCATCCGGTCGACGCGTTCCTCGACCTGGTGCTCGAGCACGGCGAAAAGCTGCGCTGGCGCACCACGATCTCCAACCACCGGCCCGAATTGCTCAAGAAGCTCGCGCAAAGCACATGCGTTCAGATGGGGTTCTCGGACGCGGGCGCGCACCTGCGCAACATGGCGTTCTACAACTCGGGCCTGCGCCTGCTGCGCCACGTGCGGGAGGCCGAGAAGCAGGGCAGGCCGTTCATGTCGATCGAGCACGCCGTGCACCGGCTGACCGGTGAACTCGGTGCGTGGTACGAGATCGACGCCGGCACGCTGCGTGCGGGTGACCGCGCCGACATCGTGATCCTCAATCCGGACAAGCTCGACGAGTCGCTCGAGCGGTACGCCGAGCATCCTGTTGAGTCCTACGGCGGCCTGTCGCGGATGGTGAACCGCAACGACGACACGGTCACGGCCGTCCTGGTATCCGGGAAACTCGCCTTCGCCGCGGGCGAGGCGTCGCCGGAGCTGGGCGAGCAGCGTTTCGGTGAATTCCTTCGGGCCGGCAGCTCGGCGCGAAAGCTGGCCTACACCGGCTAGACGCGCCTATTGCCCTGGGCCACCGTCACTCTCATGCGACCGATGCGCCCAGGATGAGGTTGACGGCCTCGTCGAGCTGTCCCGAGATTTCGGCGAAGCTGACGAACCGGGCGGTCATCAGCGCGCCGGAAAAGGTCATCTGCAGCGTGGATTTCACGGATCGGGGCCAGCCCGGTCCGAGCGCGGCGCCAATCCGCTTGGACACTTCTTCGCCGATCTGTTCCCGAAGCGGCGCGACCGCCGGATCGTCGGCCATCAACGCGGCGCCGCAGGCGGCGGTCAGCTCCGGCTCGTCGGCGACCACGACCGCCATGTCCCGCAGGGTCGCGCTGACCCGGGTCTTCGTCGTGTCGTTGACGTCGGTATGCAGCGGCAGGTCGCGCAGGAAGCGCAGGTACACCGCCGCTATCAGGGCGCTTTTGGACGGAAAGTAGGTGTAGGCGCTGGCCGGCGACACCCCGGCTCGGGTCGCCACCGCGCGCATCGTCAGGTTCGCGTACGAGGATTCCCGCAGCTCCGCCAGCCCGGCGTCGAGGACCTTGCGAATGGTCTGCCCGGGCCGACGATCCGACCGGCGGGCCGCGCCGGCACCCGCCGCCTTCCCGGCGACGACCGGGAACGACGCTTCTCTAGACACTCGTCCAGTGTAGAAACGGGACTCGTCGCCAACAACGGGATCCATCGTGGGCCGGCTGGCCCGACTGGTGCGGACGCGCGTGCCCTTTTACAGACAGCTGTCTAAAACGGGGCTCACTGTCAGCGGCGCACGTCGTTCTATTGTGGCGCCTATGGGCGAAGCGGACCGGCATCGCTGGGACGAAAGGTACGCGGCGATGGGGCCGCCGCCGCTGAGTTCGGTTGCGCCGCCCGCCGTTTTCGCGGGGCATGCGGATCTGTTTCCCACCGCCGGCAGGGCCCTCGACCTCGCCTGCGGCCAGGGGACCGGCTCGGTCTGGCTGGCCGCCCGGGGTCTGCAGGTGGTGGGGATGGATGTCTCCCCGGTGGCGATCAGCCAGGCGCGCGAGCTGGCCCAGCGCGCCGCGCTGGGCAACCGCTGTCGCTTCGACGTCGTCGATTTCGACGGCGGCCTGCCGGCGGGGACCCCGGTCGACGTCATCTTGTGTTGCAAGTTCCGCGACCCCCGCCTCGACCGGGCGATCGTCGAACGACTCGCGCCGGGCGGCCTGCTCGCGATCGCCGCGCTCAGCGAGGTCGGGGCGAGCCCCGGCCCGTTCCGCGCCGCGGCCGGCGAACTGCCCGCCGCCTTCGCCGGCCTGGACCTGCTCGGCGCCGACGAAGGCGACGGCCAGGCGTGGCTACTGGCCCGCCGCTGAACTACCGTGACCGGCCGGCCGGCCGGCGCTCCCTTGCGCACGGCTCGCGCGGCGACGATCCGGCCCCCGCTTCGGCGCACCTGAACGATGGGTCATTGCCGATTCGATGGGGGTGGCATTGGTCCTCGGCGACCTGCCGGTCCGGCGGCGCCGCTGCCCGCCGGAGTTGGCCCGAGGCTGCTGCGGCGCGTGCGAGGGCGCCCGGACGGGTGCGGGCGCCTTATACGGCGCGACCTCGCCCACCAGCGCTTGCACCGCATCCGAGGCCGCGGTCACCTGTTGCGGGGCGACCTTGATGCCGGCCTTGCGCATCAGCATCTGCGTGTCGCGGCGCTGTTCGGGTAGCACCACGGTGACGACGTCACCGGCGCTTCCCGCCCGCGCCGTGCGCCCCGACCGGTGCAGATAGGACTTGTGCTCGGCGGGCGGGTCGATGTGCACCACGAGCTCGACCTCATCGACGTGCACACCCCGCGCCGCGATGTCGGTCGCCACCAGCACCCGGGCGCCGCCCGAGGCGAACAGTGCCAGGTTGCGCTCGCGTGCGGGCTGAGACAGGTTGCCGTGCAAGTCAACTGACGGAACACCGGCCTCGGTGAGCTGCCTGGCGAGCTTGCGCGCCTGGTGCTTGGTGCGCATGAACAGGATCCGGCGCCCGGTACCGGATGCGAGCCGGTGCACAACCTCTTTCTTGGCTTCGGCATTGGCGACGTGGAAAACGTGGTGGGTCATCTCGGACACCGGCGAGTTGGCCTCGTCGACCGAATGCAGCACCTCGTTCCGGAGGAATCGGGTGACGAGCTTGTCGACGCCGTTGTCCAGGGTCGCCGAAAACAGCAGCCGCTGGCCACCATTCGGAGTAGCGGCCAGGATCCGGGTGACGCCGGGCAGGAAGCCGAGGTCGGCCATGTGATCGGCCTCATCGATGACGGTGATCTCGACCGCCTCGAGGCTGATCAACCGCTGCTTCATCAGGTCCTCGAGCCGGCCGGGGCAGGCGACCACGATGTCGACCCCGGACTTGAGCGCGGCGACCTGACGGCTTTGCGATACGCCGCCGAAGATCGTGGTGATCCGCAGGCCGCAGGCCGTCGCCAACGGCTCGAGCGTCGCTGTGATCTGCGTCGCCAACTCTCGGGTCGGCGCGAGCACCAACCCCGACGGTCGTGAGCGTTGGGTTCCCTGCGTCAGCCTGCTGACCAGCGGGATGGAGAAGGCCAGCGTCTTGCCGCTGCCGGTCTTTCCGCGGCCTAGTACGTCGCGTCCGGCGAGCGTGTCGGGCAGGGTCTCGACCTGAATCGGAAACGGGTGGGTGATGCCGCGCTTGGCGAGCGCGTCGACCAGCTGAGTGCGCACGCCGAGGTCGGCGAATGTCTTGTCGGTAGTCACTTTTCGGTGCCTTTCAGGCATCGGTGGTGGCGTGCCGCAGGCGAGAACGCCGCGCGGCATCGGCACGAGGTGGCGAGATTGCCGGATGGCAAAATCGATCGCCGCGAGACAAGCTAGTGCGGGATGCACGGATCATCTAGGTGACAAGCGCGAGCTTTGGGCCGGCACCAATGGGATGAGGAAGCGTTCCACGACGGTGTTGGCATGCAATGTCATGAAGCCAACGTTGCTGCCAGCCTAGCGTATCGAACGGCAATCCTCTAACCAGCCCGGAAACCGCGGTTCGCCGCCGCAACCTTTCGACTTCGCTCAGCCTTGCAGCCGGGCGCGCACCGTGGCCAGCCTGTCTTCGAGTTCCGACTCGTCGATGACGCCGCGCACCACCAGCGAGTGGGCCAACGCCACCAGCCGGTTCTCCGGATAGGGCAGGTTCGCGTAGATCGTCGCCGACAGGGCATCCTCGTCGCCGCGCCGGTCGGCGAAACCGAGCACCTGCGCGCCGCGGGCGCTGTGGTCGAGCGCGTCACAGATCCCGTCCAGGCTCGTCTTCCACGGAGGCACCGGGTTGCCGACGCCGTACTTGGCCGCCATGCGACTCCAGACCTGGTTGCGCTCAACGATTTTCGTCAGCGGCGCGACGACCGTGTCTTCGGCGGGCCGCGGGGTGTGCGCGGTGCTCATCTCTTCGCTCGCATCAATCGTCGACGGGGTGCACGGCCGGACGCGTCTGGGTGACGACGTTGGTCGTCACCCCCGGCTTGGGCAGCGCAACGCCGATCAGGCAATCGCGCGTGATGATTTCGACGAGTTGGTCCTCGGTCCAGCCCTGCGTTCCGTCCGGCCGGACGGGCATCACCATGAACCGATGCTTCTGGTTGGAGTCTTCCACCCGGATCTCGACGTCCTCCGGAAGGATCAGGCCGAATTCCGCGAGCACCTGACGCGGCCAGCGCACGATGCGACGGCGGTAGTTGGGTGTGCGGTACCACTCCGGCGAATTGCCCAGGATCGGGCGCGGATAGCACGAGCACAGCGTGCAGACGATCACGTGATGCAGCGTCGGGGTGTCCTCCAGCACGTGCAGGGCGGTGAAGTCGCTCGGCGTTCCGAATCCGGTCGGTTCCAACCAGTCGACGCCGACCTCCTTGCTGGCCGCGAGCGCGTCCGAGCGCACCAGCTCCTTGAAACCGGGATCGAGCCAGGCCCGCGCCACCAGGCGCGCCGCGGGCGTGGGGCCGATCTGTTCGGCGAACTCGGTGAAGCGGCGATGGTCCTCGGCGGTGAAGATGCCCTTCTCGATGCATAATTCGCGAAGCGCGATCTCGAGGACCTCGAAGTCGGTGATCTCGTCCACCATCGGCGCGGCGGTGCGATCGTGGTCGTGGTCGTGGGCGGTCATGCTGAGGTCCTTTCCGGCGCTATCCGGCGGGTTCGAGCCACCGCTCGGGGAGCTCGGTCTGCAGCGTGTCGTTGGCCGGTCCGGTGTAGCCATGCCACAACTCGGAGAGGTTGAACCGGACGATGTAGAACCATTCGGGTTGTTGGTCTGGCCCGTCCCAGGTTTCGTCCTCGGCGGCGGGGCTCTCGTAGGACACGACGGCGACCTCGCCCGTGGCGCCGCGCACGTACTCCTGGGTGCGGGTGTAGAGCAGCACCGGCAGGTCCCGGACCACGACCGTGTCCCCAACGTTGAACTTCGGCGTGCCGGCCTGTCCGGCGAACACCTGTGGGTCGCCCTTGCCGACCGCGTGGCGGTGGTGCCGGTTGCGGGTGACCGCGGCGGGGTCGCCTTCGGACTTCGGGTTGGCCTCCAAGGGTTTACCGTCCAGGCCGCCCGCATAGCGGGCCTTCACCTCGGCCATGCGTTCGGCCAATTCGCTCAGGCCGATGTGGTGCTTTTCGGCGAGGACGCGGGCGACCGCCAGCAGCCACCGCCCGTAGTAGGGCAGGCCGAGATAGATGGTGCGGCCCAGGTCGACGTTGCCCATTCGGCGTCGCTCCTCGGAGAGCCAGATCCCACGCCAGCCGAGCACCTCGCACATCACGTAGGTGTTGTGCTCCCAGATCTCGTATTGCTTGTTCTCGAATTCGATGGGGGCGTCCGGCTCGCCGCCGACGTCGTGGGGAGTCTTGACGTAGGCGCTGAAGCGTTCGTGGTCAATGAGATCCGGCGTGGGGGCATCGGGGAGTTCGGGGTAGGAGGACTGTAGCCGGGCTATCAGGTCGAGCTGTGCGGCTCGGTCCGACGGAGTCGTCATCGCAGCTCCATTCCTCACGCACTATCCAGCGCCTCCATACACTTCACTCCTCCCGCGAACATTGCGCAACCACAAAGCGAATTCGCCCTACTGCGGTCTCCGGTAATGTCACCGGGATGGAGCGGCGCGTCCTGGAGGCGGTCATCTACGAGCGCGAACCGCCGATCGCACGGATCATTCTGAACCGGGTGGACAAAGCCAACACCAAAGACGCGGTCCTGGTCGGCGAGGTGGACAACTGCCTGCACGAGGCCGACCGCGACTACGACATCAAGGTCGTGATCCTCAAGGCGAACGGCAAGGGATTCTGTGGCGGCCATGTGGCGCGGTGGGGCCCGGACGAAAACCCTTATCCGGATTTCGGGGACACCTTCGAGGACCTGTACAAGGGCACCGCGGATCTGTTTCTGTGGCCGACGCTGTATCTGTGGGAATTCCCGAAGCCGACCATTTCGCAAATCCACGGTTATTGCATGGGCGGCGGGATCTATCTCGGCTTGCTGACCGACTTCTGCGTCGCCTCCGACGACGCGTATTTCCAGATGCCACTTGCCCAGAGCCTCGGCGAACCCGGTGGGCACACGATGATCGAGCCGT
Organism: Mycobacterium sp. MUNTM1; assembly: GCF_054660795.1. Lineage (NCBI taxonomy): Bacteria > Bacillati > Actinomycetota > Actinomycetes > Mycobacteriales > Mycobacteriaceae > Mycobacterium > Mycobacterium sp. MUNTM1. The sequence goes on along the minus strand of NZ_BAAGDE010000001.1, from coordinate 31,173 downwards.
GGTTGTTGATGAACTGGCACCGCACCATGGACTGGCTGCTGCTGGCGCCGACCCTGTCCGCGCAGCAGGCCCTCGAGTGGGGCCTGCTCAACAGGGTGGTGGCGCGCGACGAGCTCGAGGACACCGTGGAGGAGATGGCGCGCAAGATCGCCCAAATCCCGTTGACCACACTGATGGCGGTCAAAAACAACGTCAAGCGCGCGTGGGAGCTGATGGGGATGCGGGTGCATCTGCAGGTCAGTCACATCTTGACGAACATGGTCGGCGCCGCGACCGATGTGCAGGCGCGACGGGCCGAGCTGATGCAGTCGGGCATGAAGCCGCGCGAATTCGTCGACAAACCCGACTCGCCGCCAACGTGACGGTGTCCGGTCAGCGGCTCATCTCGCCGGCGAGCCTGCGTCCCGCCGCGTGGCGGGCGGCGACGTAGCCGAACACCATCGAGCTGGCGATGCTCGCGCCGGCGCCCGGATACGTCCGGCCCATCACCGTCGCGGTGGTGTTGCCCGTCGCGTACAAGCCGTCGATCACCCGATCGTGTTCGTCGAGAACCTGGGCGTGCTCGTTGGTGATCACGCCGCCGCACGTTCCGACGTCGGCGGGGAGCACCCGAGTCGCGTAGTACGGGGCGGTGTCCAGCGGCCCGATCGCGGCGTTCGGCCGGTACCCCGGGTCGCCGAGGCAGTCGTTGTAGGCCGACTGGCCCCGGCCGAAGTCGGGATCCAGCCCTCTGGCCGCGAATTGGTTGAACCGCTGGATCGTAGTCGCCAATTCGCCTGCGGGAAGGTCGATCTCGCGGGCTAAGTCAGAAATCGTGGCGGCGCGCTTGACCGCACCGGACTCGATCAGTTCGGATGGCAGCGGCTGATTCCGCTTCAGGGGATTCGCGCTGGTGACGTAGCGGCGCACGTATCCCTCGTCGAAAATCATCCAGCACGGGACGGCCTTGTTCGCATACATCGCCTTGCCGACCTCGACGTAGGAGTTGGACTCGTTGCAGAACCGCCTGCCGGCCGAGTCGACGTAGATGGCGCCGGGGCGCTGACGTCCGGAGCCCAGCGACGCGGCGACGGTACCACCGTTGGCGATGAAAACCGAGGGCAGCCACCATGCCTCGTCCAACAGGTCGGTCTTGGCGCCCAGCCGCATCGCCGCCTCGAGCACCTCACCGGTGTCGCCGGCGTTGGCGATCGACCACTTCCCCTCATTGGGCTGGTCGCCGCTGTATCGGCGGCGCATCTCCTTGTTGTGGCCGAAACCGCCGGCGGCCAACAGGACTCCCTTGCGGGCCTCGACGTTGAGCGGCCTGCCGTCGCGCACGACACGCACGCCAACCACCCGGCCGTCGTCGACGATCAGGTCGGCCATCGCGGCATCGGTCCATAGCGGGGGATTCCCGTCGCTGAGATCGATCAGCGCCTTGAGCAATTGCGCGATCAGCGACGCGCCGTTGGTGAGGAGCCGGCGCCGCCGGGCGCGCGCCAGCGCGGTGCGCAGCAATACCCGCGATGCGACGGCGAAGGCGCGTGGCGCGCGGTTGAAGTACTGGACGGACCGCAATTCGTTGGTCAGCACCACATATCCGTAGTTATTGGCCAGCGGCGGCTGCACCTTGTCGCGCCACGCGCCGAGCCGCGCGGCATCGAACGGGATGCCCTCGACGGCGCGGCCGGACGCGTTGCCGCCCTTGTGGTTCGGGTAGTAGTCGCTCCAGCCCGCGCACCGGATCAGTCGGACACCCTTGCGGGTGAGGAAGTTGATCATCTCGAAGCCGGCGGTGAGGAACATCTCGCGTCGCTCGGGGGAGGAGGGCGCGCCGATGTCGCCGACCACGTCGGCCAGATAGGCCAGGCCGTCCTCGTGCGAGTCCGCGATGCCGTCGGCCCGCATCAACGGGTTGTTCGGCAGCCAGACGATGCCGCCCGACAGCCCCGTCGAGCCGCCGACCAGCGGCTGCTTTTCGACGATCAGCGGTTGCAGCCCGCAGTCCAGCGCGGCCAGGGCGGCGACCATGCCGCCCCCGCCGCTGCCCGCGATGACCAGGTCCGCGGAGTGGTCCCACCGGGTGGTCATGGCGCCTCCGAGCCGAAGCCGAGATCGGCGATGGGTACATCGATGGTGGTGTTGGTCTTCTGGATGGCGGGTAGCAGGGTGGCGTACGGCAGGCCCGCCAGGAAACCGTCGATGACCCGTTCGAAATTCGAGATCAGTCCTTCGATTTGATCGGACAGGCGCATGAACTCAAAGCCTCGTGCGTGCAACCCCTTCTGCTGCCTGGGCAGGTTCGAGAAATCCTGGGCGGGGATGGGCGGCCAGCGCGGATCGTCGGGCGCCATCGGTTTTGGGGGCGTGGGTTTGCCGGCCGACGCGTCCGCCGGAAACCGGGTGAGAGACCAGATCTCGAACAGTGTCTCCTCGGGTCCCAGCGGGCGGATGCGGTACGAGGATGCGCTGCTGTAGGTGGGCAGGATGAAGTGGTGCGGGAAGGCGAATCCGATTGCGTCGGTGATCCCGCGGCGGACCAGGTCGTTGAGATCGGGCATGCCGCTGCCGCGGGCGCGGTGCCACTTGACGACGGCATCGTTGAGCGCGTTGCGCCACGCCTGCATCGCCGCGGCGGGGTCGGCCGGTAATTCGATGTTCTGCAGGCCCTCGGCGATGCGGATATCGTTCTCGTGCGTCATGCCGCCCATGCCCTCGCCGAGCGTGCGCATGAAATACAGGCTGCTCGCGACGACGGGATGCACCGCGGCGGACGGCTTGCCGGTCTGCGCGGACGGCAGCAGCTGCGGGTGGGTCTGCGGGACGTGGTAGCCCTCCATGAACGCCGCGGTCGCCAGTTTCCAGTTCACCGGCAGCAGGCAGGATTGCCACCACTCCACGCGCAGCGAGTCCACCTGCCACGCGTCGTAGATCGTCGCGAACGGCTCCATCCAGTCACGCAGAGCCGGGGCGCCGTCGTCCAGGTTGATCCACGCGCAGCCGCCCCAGAGCTCGCAGCGCACGGACACCAGCTGCAGGTCGTCGTCGGCCATGTTGTCTGCGGCGAACGCCTCGGGCCGCAGGACGAACGTGTTGCGGCCGTCGATGCCCCAGCACCAGCCATGGAACGGGCACACGAAGGTGCGCCGATTCCCGTTGCCCTCCACCAGCTTGACGCCGCGATGGCGGCAGGCGTTGTGGTAGGCGCGCACGGTCTCGCCGTCCACCCGGACCACGATGAGCGACTCGTCGAGGATCTCGTATTCGACGAAATCGCCGGGCTTGGGGATCTCCTCGAGCCGGCACGCCATCTGCCAAACCCGCGGCCAGAACAGCTCCGCTTCCAGCGCGTAGAAGTCCGGGTCGTAGTAGCGCTGCTTCGGAATTCGATCGGCGGTCTGGACCGCCCAGGGCACCGGCAGCGGCGTCCAATTCGCCCCCGGCCGGCGCGGGGTTTGTGCGCTGGGGATCTCGTTACCCATTCCTACAGCCATCTCGTCATCCCTTGTGTCACATCACAAGACCCGCGATACCCGTCCCTGCCAGTAACGGTCGCGGATGCGTCTCTTGTACAGCTTTCCGTTCGGGTCGCGGGGCAGAGTGTCGAATTCGACGGTGCGCGGGCACTTGTAGCCGGCCAGGTGGGCCCGGCAGTATTCGATGAGCTCGGCCGCGAGCTCGGGTCCGGGCAGCACCCCGTCGGCCGGCTGCACGACGGCCTTGACCTCTTCGCCGAATTCGTGGTTGGGAACCCCGAATACCGCCGCGTCGACCAGTTTTGGATGCATGACCAGAAGATTCTCCGCCTCTTGCGGGTAGATGTTGACCCCGCCGGAGACGATCATGAACGTGGAGCGGTCGGTGAGATACAGGAACCCGTCGGAGTCGACGTAGCCCACGTCGCCCAGCGATCGCCACCCCCGGTCGTTGTACACCGATGCGGTCTTCGCGGGATCCTTGAAGTATTCGAAGTCGGGGCCGCCTTCGAAATACAGCTCGCCGGACTCGCCGACGGGCAGTTCTCGGCCGTCCTCGCCGACCACATGCACCGGGGACATCGGAATGCCCACCGAGCCGGGATGCGCGATCCATTCCTGCGGCCCGATCGTGGTCCCTGCGAATCCCTCGGTGCCACCGTAGTATTCGTGAATGATGGGTCCGAACCACTCCATCATCCGGTGCTTGACGTCGACCGGGCACGGCGCCGCCGCGTGGATGACGCACCGCAGGCTCGACACGTCATAACGCTCCCGGACCGACGCGGGCAACTTCAACATGCGGACGAACATCGTCGGCACGAACTGCGCGTGGGTCACCCGGTGGGTTTCGATCAGACGCAACACCGTTTCGGCGTCGAACTTGCGCATGAGGATCGACGCGGCACCCACCCGGTTGGCCGCCATGGTGTAGTTCACCCCGGCCGCGTGATAGAGCGGCGCGGGGGACAGGTACACACTCGACGGGCCCATGCCGTGCTTTTGGATCAGCGCCATCTCGAGCACCGACTGCGCCCAGGATCCGTTGCCGTCGACGGGAAGCGGTCGCCGCACCGCCTTGGGCCGTCCGGTGGTGCCGGACGAATAGAGCATCTCCGACCCATCCGATGCCGGTGGGGCCTCGCCCGCAGTCGCCAATGCGTCCTCGTAGCATCGCCAGCCGGGCGGGGCGCCGCCCACCGCGAGGTGGGCGATCACCGCGTGGTTGGTCTCGCGGATGTGCGCGGCCAGGTCCGGCATCGAGGCATCGACGAAGACCGCCTTGGCGTCCGAATCGTCGATGACGTAGCTGACCTCGTCGGGCAGGAAATGGGTGTTGACCGGGGTGTAGTAGAGGCCGGAAAGCTGGGCGCCCCAGGTGATTTCGATGAACTCGGGCCGGTTCGGCAGGACCAGGGCCACCCCGTCGCCGCGGCGCAGCCCCGCCACATGCAGCGCCGCGGCCACCCGCCGGCTGCGGGCATACAGGTCGCCGAACGAGATCGCGCCGCCGTCGGTCACCAGCGCCGGTGACTGTGCGGCTGCGATCGCGTGGTCGGCGATGTTCACCGGTGGGCCTATGTTGTTGCGGCGCCGTCGGTCTGGGCGGCGGCCGCGGCCTGACGTCGGGCGTGTTCGGACGGCAGCACCTTGTCCTTGAACACGGTCTGGATCAGCTGCTGCACGTCCTTGCTGATCGAGGCGAGCGCGACGAGATCGTTGGAGCTCTGCCAGTGCACCCGCATGCCCATCAGCTCCCAGGCGCGTTTGAGGTTGGCCTTGGTGAGCATCAGTGTCGTCAACGGTGCCTGGGCGATGTGGCGGGCGATCGCGTCCGCCCGGTCGTCAAGATCCTCGCGCTTGACCACCTCGTTGACCAGTCCGACCTCCAGCGCCCTCTTGGCGTCGATCACCTCGGCGGTGAACAGGTAGTAGGCCGCACGGCGCCAGTTCATGAACACCCAAGGCTCGATGGAACATTCGCCCGACGGCATGCCGAACCCCTGCAGCGGCGGGTAGGAGAAGTAAGCGTCGTCGGCGGCGATGACGATATCGGTGGTCAGGCCCATGTGCGTGCCGCCGCCCACGCAGTAGCCGTGCACCTGCGCGATGGTGGGCTTGGAGAACTCCCACAGGTTCAGGGTGGGCTTGACGAACAGGTCCGACTGCGCCTTCCACGGGTGGCCCGTCACCATGGCGTTCTCCACGAACGACGGGTAGTCAACGGCGTTGTTGCCGATCGCGTGCCCGGAGCAGAAGCCCTTGCCGTTGGCCTTGAGTACCAGCACCTTGATGTCGTAGTCGCGGTCGGCGTCCAGCAGCGCGGCGTCGACCTCCTCGGCCAGCTTCTGGTCCTGGGCGTTGGCCTTCTCCGGCCAGTTCAGGGTGATGCGGGCGATCGGGCCCTCTTTTTCGTAGATGATTCTCTCGCGGGTCTCGTTGAGATCCATTGGGGCTTACCCTTCCTTAGTCGTGATGACGCCGATTTCGGCGCCGATGTCGTAGGTGGTCCCGACCTGGCCCGTCCAGCGCACGGTGCCGGACGCTCCCGCTTCGATCTCCTGTTCCACTTTTTCGGTGGCGATCACGTAGATGGGCGTGCCCGCCTCGACATGCTCACCGGCGCCGACCAGCAGGCCGGTGAGTTCGGCCTCGGATACCGCCACGGATACTCTGGGGATGCGAATGATGAAGTCAGCCATGTACATTCGCCCCGTGCAGGGTGCCCCTCAGCGTGGCGAGCGCCGCCTCGACGATGCGTGCCGGCGACGGATACACCTGCGCCTCGAGGGCCGCGGCGGCCGGGTTGGGCACGAACCGCGCGGCGACCCGCTCGACGGGTGCGTCGAGTTCGCCGAACAATTCGGCCGACAGGGTCGCGGCGATTTCGGCTCCCGGACCGGCGAATTGGACCGCGTCGTGCACGATGACGGCCCGGCGGGTGCGCCGGACGGATTCGACGATGGTCTCGACATCGAGAGGCACCAGGGTGCGCAGGTCGACGACCTCGGCGCTGACCCCCTGCTCGGCCAGCGTGACCGCGGCGGTCAGCGCGTCGTGCACGCAGCGCCCGTAGGCGATCAGGCTCACATCGGCGCCGGACCGCTTGATCTCGGCCTGGCCCAGCGGAATCGAGAAACCGGGGTCGACGGGGACCGGCCCCTTCTTGCCCTGCAGCCGGATGGTCTCGATGAACAGGCAGGGGTCGGGGTCGAAGATCGCCGACGTCAGCAGGCCCTTGCCGTCGCGCGGGGTGGACGGGACGATCACCTTCATCCCGGGGATGTGCATGAACCACGCCTCCAGGCCCTGCGAATGCGTCGCCCCGGTGGCAAGGCCCGCGTAGACCTGGGTGCGAACGGTGATCGGTGCCGACGTCCGGCCGGCGGTCATGAACCGCAGTTTGGCGGCGTTGTTGATCAGTTGATCGGCGGCGATGCCGATGAAATCCATGATCATGATCTCGGCCACGGGCAGCAGACCGTCGATGGCGGCACCGACGGCCGCACCAAGGATCGCGGCCTCCGAAATCGGGGTGTCCAGGACGCGTTCGTGGCCGTATTTCGTCGACAGCCCGGCGGTCGGACCGGATGCGCCGGGATCGGCGATGTCCTCACCGAGCAGGAACACCCGACCGTCGGCCGCGAGTGCCTGATCCAGTGCGAGGTTCAGCGCCTCGCGCATCGTCATCTCTTTGTCGTCCATGCCCCTACACCGGGAACCTGATCGGCGTTGCGTACACGTCACGATCGAGCTCATCGGCCGACGGGGAATCCGCGTTCAGCACGGCCCGCAGCGCGGATTCCACCGTCGCCAAAGCGTCGTCATCGAGCCGTGCGAGTTCCTCTTCGCCGCACACGCCAGCATCGGCGAGATGGCGTCGGAAGCGCGGCACCGGGTCGGCGGCCATCGCCGCCTCGAGTTGTTCGGTGGGGATGTAGGGCATCCGGTCGCCGAAGTAGTGGCCGCGGAATCGGAACGTCACGCACTCGATGAAGGTGGGGCCGGCGCCGTCGCGGGCTCGCCGCAGCGCCACCTCTAGCGCATCCTTCACTGCCAGCGGGTCATTGCCGTCGACGCGCACACCGGGCATCCCGTATCCGGCGGCCCGATCGGCCACCCGGTCGAGCTTCATGGTGTCGGTGGTCGGCGTCATCTCGGCGTATTGGTTGTTCTGGCAGACGAACACCATCGGCAGCTCCCAGAGCGCGGCCATGTTGGCCGCCTCGTGAAACGACCCGGTGTTGGTGGCGCCGTCACCGAAGCTGACCACGGTGACCCGATCGAGCCCCTTGCGCTTGCCGGCCATCGCCAGCCCCACGGCCACCGGTGGCCCGGCGCCGACGATGCCAGTCGAAAGCATCACGCCCACCTCGGGTTTGGCGATGTGCATGGTGCCGCCCTTGCCCCGGCCGGCGCCGACGGTGCGGCCCATCATCTCGCCGTAGATCTCCTCGAGCGGCACCCCCTTGCCGATGAGGTCGTGCAGCCCGCGATAGGTGGTCACCAGCTGATCGTCGGGCCGCAGCGCCACACCCATCGCGGCGGCGATCGCCTCCTGACCGCGCGACGGCCAGTACACGCACATGAACTCCCCGGTGCCGATCCCCTTGGACAGCCGGTCGTCGGCCGCCTTCATCAGCACCATGAGCGCGTAGAGGCGCCGCTGGACGGAGCGGTCGTCGGTCATCGTGGGGTCCCGTTGCGGTGCAATCCGTTTGGTGCCGTCGCGGTCATGCGCCCGACCATGGCTTGACCTTGAGGAAACCACCGCCGTCCACGCGAAGCTGCTGGCCGGTGATGTAGCGGGTGGCGTCGGAGGCGAGGAACAGCACCGCCTCGCTGATGTCCTCGGGCTCGACGTAGGGGATCGGCATCGCCTGCACGAACGGGAAGATGGGTTCGGCGTCCTCGCGGGTCGGTTCCTTCAGGTCGGGCCGGAAGGCGCGGTACATCGGCGGGCTGTGCAGCATGTCGGTGTTGACGTTCGTGGGATGCACCGCGTTCATCCGGATGGAGAACGGGGCGAGCGCCAGGGCGAAGTCGTTGACATAGTGTGCGGCAGCCAGTTTCGCGAACGCATAGCCGGCCCCGCCGGGGCCGCCGTCGATGCCGGTGGTGTTCATCGAGGACATGAAGGCCGCGTTGGAACCGATGACGACGATCGACGCGCCGGCCTGAAGGTGTTTGAGGCTGGCGTGCACGAGGTTGAGCACGCCCACCAGGTCCACGTCCACCGCGTCGGCGAAAGCCTTCGGCGGCAGGCCCGCCGTCAGTGGGCAGATGCCGGCGTTGGCCACCACGACATCGAGGTGCCCGAATTCGGCGACGCCCTCGTCGATGGCCGCGGACAGGGCGACGCGGTCGCGGACGTCGGCGACCGCGGTGTGGGCGCGCTGGCCCTCCTTCTCCACCAGCCGGGCCGTTTCGTCCAGGTCCTCGGGGCGGGCCAGGGGATACTCATTGGTGTCGATGTCCGCGCAGAGGTCCACGGCAATGATGTCGGCACCCTCGGCGGCCAGCATCCGCGCATGTGAACGGCCCTGACCGCGCGCGGCGCCACTGATCACGGCAACCTTGCCAGTCACTCTGCCCATCGCCCGTCCTTCGCCCGTGTGTCTACATCACGACCCACATTGGGGCCCAACGCCATTCGTTGTCACGACTGATATTGCGGCGGGACCGAATCGGTGCGTCGCCCGTGCGCGCCGCATCGCGGCACGCGCTCATCGCGGCGGGCGTCGGAATGCGACCTTCGGTCGGCTCCATCGCATCTCTTCCCCGAAAAACTGCGCTGACCTGCAGATGGGCTATCACTACGCCCAAGACTAACTAGAATATCTAAAATAGCAAGGAATGGTCTCGACGAGGGGGTTGGCGATGTCGGACATGCACGGCGGAGTCCTTCAGGGTGTGCGGGTTGTCGAGTTGGCGTCGTGGACCTACGTGCCCTCCGCCGGTGCCGCCCTGTCGGACTGGGGCGCCGACGTCATCAAGGTGGAAGGCGTCGTCACGGGCGATCCCGGCCGCGCGCTGGTGGTCGGCGGGTTTACCCGGCAGGCGGCCCGCCCGGACGCCGACTTCATCCTCGAGCTGGGCAACCGGGGCAAGCGCAGCATCGCCATCGACATCAAGTCGGAAACGGGCCGCGAGCTGTTCGGCCGGCTGCTGGCCAGTGCCGATGTGTTCTTGACCAATTGGCTGCCCGGTGCGCTCGAGCGCGCCCGGCTGACCGTCGACGACATCTACGCGTTCAACCCGAATATCATCATCGCGCGTGGCACCGGGCTGGGGGTCCGCGGTCCCGACCGCGATCGCGGCGGATTCGATGCGGCGACGTATCTGGCGCGCGGCGGGGTCGCCTACACGCTCACCCCCTTCGGCAGCGAGACGCCCGCGGTTCAGGGGCCCGGCTTCGGTGACCTGCAGGGCGGGGTGACGCTGGCCGGCGGGGTGTGCGCCGCACTGTTTCACAGGGAACGCACCGGCGAACCGACGATCGTCGACTCTTCGCTGCTGGCCCAGGCGATGTGGTCGATAGCGCCGTCGATCTGTGCGGCCGACTTCTTCGATATCGATGGCATCCCGGGCGCACCGCCTGGCCTGGCCATCAATCCGCTCGTCAACCGCTACAAGACGAAAGACGACAGGTGGATCCAGCTGGTGTTCCTGCAGCCGGACAAATTCTGGGCGGGCTTCTGCACGCGCCTGGGCCTGCCGGAACTGGCCGACGACGAGCGATTCGTGCCGTCCAGCAACCTGATTGCCAATGCGGCGGCGGCGACCGAGCTGTTAGCGAACACCTTCGCGAGTCACGACCTCGCGCACTGGCAGGCGGTGCTCGAGGACGAGCCGGGCGTGTGGGGCGCGCTCGCGACGCCACGCGAAACCCTCAACGACCCGCAAGTCGAACCGAACGGATACGTGATCACCAACGTCGACGATCATGGTGAGAAGTACCGAATCGTCGCCGCGCCGGTTCAATTCGATGAGACGCCACCGTCTCCCGCGCGCGCTCCGGAGCACGGGCAGCACACCGAAGAGATCCTGCTGGAACTGGGCGTCGACTGGGACGAGATCGCCAAGGCGAAGGAGGCCAAGGCGATTCTGTAGTCGAACCGGCGGACACGGTCAGCAATCGATCACGCTGATTCACAGCCTGTTTCGCTACCACGAGTCGCGAATTTTGTTGATGAGCGGCCGATTCCGAAACGATCACAGCCGCATATCAATGTCAATGACGGACTGGCACATCGCGACGGATCCGCAAATCATTGCACAGGGCGCCTTTTGGGGATTGCGGCCGCGACGAAGCGCACGGATTCCTGCCGCTACGCGAGTAGTGGGTTTCGTTGGGGCGCAGCAGGATGTATCAACAGCATGACGACGAATTGGGTCCCCGCCCAAACTTCGTGCGGCCCGAACTCCGGTCGCATTCTCGACACCGCGCGGGGGATTCTCATCGGTCTTCGCCGGTGTCCTTCCGACGCCGCTTTGGACGAATTACACAGCGCGGCAATCCGGCACAAGGTACCGGTATTCGCGATGGCGTGGGCGCTGGTCCACCTGGCGGGCGACGGCGAGAAGACTCCCAGCTTCGTCGACGCGCAGTCCGCGGCTCGCCACGAGTGGGGGCCGCTGTTCAAATCCGCCGCTCTGACCGGTTGAGCGCGCGCCAAGACGTTGGGGCGGCCGAGCTTTCGAGGGGTAACCCGGCCGCCTCCAACTACAACAACATCGACGGCAATACCGACCCGAAAGCACGCTCTGGGGGCGGCGCTTTCGGGTTCGGCGGCGGGCCGGGTATGACCCGGACGCTTAGGCGGGCGGGAGTTGACGAGGGCCGTCATACGAGTCCAGCGCGGCCGGCCCGTCACGTTTGACCAATTCCGGTCGGCCTTCGCGCTGTGTCGAGCTCAACGACAGCCCCTCGTGCTCCCCTCCACTCAGCTGTCCCTGGGTCACCGCGGCGCCGTCCGCGCGAGACGAATCGATGAATTCTGTTGCAGGAGCGGAGGAGTGGGCCCGCGCGGAGCGCGGTGCGGACAGCTCGGTGTCCGAGGCCTCCGAGTTGACGGTCACCTTGCGGCTTCGCTTGAGCGTGAACGTGATCTCTTCGGTCTCTTCGAGGACGCCTTCGAACACCTGGCGCGCGGAACGCAGTGGCTGGGTGGTGGTGTCGATCACCTTCGCCACGAACGGCGGCACCAGCGGGCGGATCCAGCGTGCCGCGGCCTTGGTGGCGTCCGGAATCGACGGGATCAGCGGGGCATGTCGTTCCTCGTGGGCCTCGACCTCGCCGCCCGGCGACACGGGAGCGGGCAGGTTAACCTCGGGCGTCTGGGCATCACCGATCCCGGCGGCCGGCTCCGGCGCGGGCAGTTGGGTGAGCGCCCGGCTGGCCGCCTCGGCCTCGGCGGCGATCGGCAGGTACACGTCGTCGTCGGCCGGCTCGAAGGCCCGCCGCGACGGTGCGTGCGCGGGAGCGTCCAGGGCCTCGGAAACCCGACGACGTTGCTGCTCACGGTCGATCTCGGTCTGCGCCTCGATGGCGAGCCGGGCCTGCGTGAGTTGGTGTTCGGCCCAGAGGATTTCGGCCTCGCGACGCACCTCGGCCCGCTTGACCGCGATGGCGGTGTCCGCCTCCAATTCGGCGCGTTCGCGCTCGGCGCGCGAGGTGGCCCTGCGGTCGTGGGTTGTCTCGCCGCGCCACAGTCCCAGGATCAGGGGCGTCAGGTAGAGCAGCACGCACAGCGCGTCCGTCAGCACCCGCAGGCTCATCGGGCCCGCCTCGGCCAAGCTGAGGTCATTCATCGCGACCCAGCGTGGGCCCAGGCCCCGGCCGGCATCCGCCACGACGGCGTCCCGCGCGTCGCGCAGCGCCGCCTCCTGCCGCGAAATCGTGGCGTCCAGGTCCGGTGCGCGGCTGTCGCGGGCCGCCAGCGCGGTGTCCAATTCGCGCTGGGCATCGGCGAGAAGGTCGTTGGCCGTGCGGGTTTCGGGCCCGGCCCCGGGTACCCCGGTGATCCGGGTCTGCGGGCAGCCGGGCGTCGGGTGGTATTCGCAGCGCGCCACGATCAGGGCCTTGTCCTGGCGGTCCCGGGCCTGCGCGACGGCGGCGTCGAGCCCGGAGCGGGCATCCCTGGCCTGCTGGAGCGACGCCGATACCTGCGCGACGGCGGGGGTGGATTCGGCGTTGCGCAACGCCCGTTCGTCGAGCCGATGGTCGATGGAGCTGGACAGGATGACCAGTGCGGCGAGCTCGCCGACCACAACGCCCGCCGCGCCCGCCACCGCGGCTCGGCCGACCACGCCGGGACGGCTGCGGCCCGGCCCCGGGATCGCGCCGCGGGTGATGGCGCCGACCAGCAGGCCGAAGACGAGGGTGCACGGAACGGCTGCCGGCAGCGGCCAGCGGGCCGACCCGCAGATCGCCAGGGTCGCGACAAGCCAGGCCAGCACCGCGCCCAACACCGCGACCGCGCCGGCGACGGCGTGGGTGGACCGTTCGTGACGCTCACCCAGCTCATTGCGATGTCCGCCGCCAAGCCAGATGAGCATCCCCGACACCCGGTCCGTGCGCTGCTCGGTTATTTCCTGGGGCATGAGACTCCAAACACCTCCACCATCAAGCCTTGCAGGCCACCGCCCGACACATCGAATCGAGGCGCTCCGCCTGTGGCGCGCTTCACAAAACCGCCCGATCGACGCAGATCGCCCACCGGGTACCGATCGGGTTTGCTGGTTCGACTGAGGGGATCTGGCGCGGAAATCCTGCGACGCGAGCAGATCAGCGACCGTTCCGGCAGGTGACATGAGACGGTATAAGCCTATGACGAATCACGATTATGTCACCTACGAAGAGTTCGGCCGCAGGTTCTTCGAGGTCGCCGTCACCCCCGAGCGGGTCGCCGCCGCTTTCGCCGACATCGCCGGCAGCGAGTTCGCCATGGAGCCGATAGCGCAGGGGCCGGGCGGGATCGCCAAAGTCAGCGCCAACGTCAAGATTCAGGATCCGCGGGTCACTCGCCGGCTGGGCGACAGCATCACCTTCGTCATCCACATTCCGCTCTCGATCGACCTGCTCGTCGACCTGTGGCTGGATAAGCAGCGTTTTGTCGTCTCGGGGGACATCCAGTTGCGTGCGACCGCGCGCGCGGCCGAACCGCTGTTGCTGATCGTCGACGTCGCCAAGCCGCGGCCCTCCGACATCACCGTCAACGTCTCGTCGAAGTCGATCCGCGGCGAGGTGTTGCGGATCCTGGCCGGTGTCGACGGTGAGATCCGCCGGTTCATCGCGCAGTATGTCGCCACCGAGATCGACGCGCCCCAGTCGCAGGCGGCGCAGATCATCGACGTGGCTCAGCAGTTGGAGCAGGCCTGGCCCTAGCGGCGAGCCGGGCGAAGCGGGTCGCCACCATTCCGGCCCGTGGCGATCGCGAGCGCGGCGAGCCGGGCGAAGCGGGTCGCCACCATCCCGGCTCGTGGCGATCGGGCCCACGAATACGCGCGACGGTGTCGGGGTACTCAGCCACGGTTGTGTGTTTGTCGCCGACAGGGACGGCGACGGCGTCCCGATCCGCCAGGGGAGGAAGACTTTGGCTCGCGTGAATGTCTCGGTGAAATCGCAGGTAGCGCCGGAGGCGGCTTGGAAGTTGGCGTCCGACCTGGATCGATTCGACGAGTGGATGACGATTTTCGCCGGATGGCGGGGGCCGGTGCCCGACACGATCGAGAAGGGCACCTGCGTCTCGTCGTGCGTCAAGGTCAAGGGCTTCCGCAACGTCATCCATTGGGAGGTCACCCGGTACGACGAGCCGAAAGCGATTGAGCTGCAGGGCCGCGGACGCGGCGGCATCCGCCTCACGGTGGCGATGACCGTCACCGACGATCACCCCGGGTCGACGTTCCACCTCACCGCCGACCTCGGCGGCGGCCTGCTCAGCGGGCCGGTCGGGGGATTGGTCGCCAGGGTGCTGCGTTCCGACGTGCAAAAGTCCGTGAACAACCTCGCGGCCCTGCAATAGTCGGTCTAGCGCGGGGCCGGGTGCCTGATCACCCACTGCCGTTCGGCGTCGCGAATCCGCCTGCGGTCCATCGCAAGCCAGGACAGGCCGGCCCCGAAGGCGAGCATCGAGACGATGGCGGCGGCGACGCCGGCGCCGGCCTGACCCAGCGCGAAATTCGTCACGCACACGGCGAACGCCAACGCGGCCGCCGCGACGACGAGGAGCCCGGGCGTCTGCGCCGCGGCCGGCACCGATCCGTGCGCGCGCCGGTGACTGGTCCGATCGTGGTCGACAGGGTTGTGCCTCATTGGCGTCTCCTCTGCTGTCACATCCGTTTCGGCCGATGTGTTGGTGCTACCCGAATGGCCGTTCGGACAAACGACTTGGCGGAGGTGACGCGCCGCCCCGGCTCAGAGCGTCTGGTGACGCCCGAAGTACTTGTGGTCTTCGCTGTAGCCGCCGTATCCACTGCCGATGTCGTGATAGTCGGCGACGAACTCGATGCCTTTGATCCACTTGACCAGTTTGAATCCGTGTTGCAATTCGTTGCGCAGCCGCAGCGGTCTGCCGTGCATGTAGGGGAGCTGCTGGTCGTTCATGTTGTAGGCCAGCATCGTCATATGGTGATCCATCTGGCCGATGTGGTGGGCGTTGTAGTAGATGCCGCCCGTAGCGCCCAGGCCCATCGAATAGAAGACCGCCCATTTCGCTTCGGGCAGCGGTTTGACGATGTCCATGATCGTCTTCATTTGCACGCCACCCCATTTGGCGACGCCCGACCACGCCTGGATGCAGAAGTGCTGGCTGATCTGCTCGTGGTAGGGCAGTGCCATCAGATCCTCGAGCGAGAACTCCATCGGGTGCTCGACCAGGCCGTAGACCTTCAGCCGCCAGTCCTTGAAGTCGTCGCGCTCGAGCTCCTTGTACTCGACGGTCTCCGGCAGGCGACCGTTGCGCCAGTGGTGCGGCGAGATGTCCTTCTCGGTGAACGCGCCGGGCTTGGGGTCCAGCTGCTCGAGCATCCGCTGGAACGGACCCACCAGCGCATAGCCGACCCGCTGCACCACGCGGGGGTGACGAATGGTGAAGGGAGTGGCCCACACCCATGCGACCGCGGTCAGCACCATGGCCGCGGCGAAGATGCCGAAACCGATCCAGCTGTTGTCATCGCGGGAGGCGAACATGTGGTTGAGATTGCGCAGGGCCTCGGTCGTCAAAACCATGGTCACGTGCACCAGGATGAAGAACAGGAAGTAGACCAGCACCACGAAGTGCAGCGACCGCGCGTGCTGGATGCTGAGCCGCTTGCTGAGCCAGTGCACCCGCTGAGACAGCGCGGGCGACATGCCCAGGCCGGTGATCAGCGCGGCCGGGGCGGCGATGAAGACGGTGGTGAAGTAGGACAGCAGCTGCAGGCCGTTGTAGGCGACCCAGCCGTTGTCGGTCGGCCAGTCCAGCGAAAGGTACTGAATGGCCACCGACGCTGCGTTCGGGAAGACGTCCCAGCTCGTCGGCACGATGTGGCGCCACTGGCCGGTGGCGAACAACAGCACGTAGAAGACGGCCCCGTTGACGAGCCACAGCACGTCGATGCCCAGGTGCCACCAACGGGCCAGGCCGATGGAGTGCCGGAAGCCGGGCAGCCCCAGCTGCGGTGGCAGGGCGACGGTGTCGGCATTGGCGGTCCAGAGCTCGTCGTCCGGAACCGGCGGACCCACTCGCAGCCACTCGTCCTTACCCGGGGTGGCGTTGCGGCTGAAGTAGAGCCGGGGGTGGTCGCAGAGGATCTGGATCCCGGTCCTGATGATGAACATCATCATGAAGAGGTTGAAGAAGTGCGTCCAGCCGATCCACGCCGGCAGGCCGGGGGGCACGCCGGCGCTGTCCGATCCGGGATAGTGCTGGATGAACGACTGCACCGCCGGCATGTGGTGCAGGCCTTTGCCAACCGCGATCCCGGCGATCAGCACGGCAAACCCGATCGGGATCAGCCACAGCAGGTTGAACCATCGGTCGCGGCCGATCCGCAGTTTCGGGGCGGTGGCCCGCCTCGTGAGATCGAAGCCGCCACCGTAATGCTCCACATCGACGACGTCTTCGGCGGTGTGTATCTCGTTGCGGTAATCCGGATTAACCGTCAGCGGCGTGCCCACTGCCAGCGTCGATACCGAGCCGCGCTGCGCCGCTCGCCCTCCACCGGTCCCCGCGGAATCAACGGTGTTCGTCACGCGCCCGAAATTACACGAATAGGCCTGGATTAATTAGGGTCAGCCAGGGAACTAAAGCCCCGGTCGCAGCGCCCGCACGAAGAGGAACACCCGCCGTGCGTGCAGATCGCGCAAAATCCGGCCGATGCCGGACGGTGTTAGCCGCACCTACCCAACGAAAGCATTCATTTGTTCCGCAGATACGAACTGATGAGTTTTGCTGTGAGTGTCCGCATAATCTGCTGCCAACACGCCTAAGCGGGGTCATGCGGCAGCAGTCGCCGCACCGGGCGGGCCTCGATGGCGTGAATTGTCAGTGCCCGCCGGCCGATCCGCCAGCCCGCATCGGTCAGCACGTACTCGTCGTCGTAGCGCAGGTGCCAGGCCACGTCCATCAACTCGGCGTCACGCTCGTTCCAGTGGTGCGCCACGCACGCGATCCGTCCGCGGGCGGTGCCGGGTTGCGCGGCCGTGTCGTATACCTCGCCGATGATCGCGTGTTCGGTGCGGGCGACCGCGGCGACGGCCGCGACCGCGGCGGTGATGGCGTCGGAGCCGCGATGCGAATGGATCGGCAACAGGTCGGCCGGTGGCGCGGGCACCACCAATTCCGCGTCGACAGTGAAAAGGTCTGCAACAGCGTGGAATTGGCGGTCATCGACGTTGGCGGCGTACCGGTGAACCAGATCGCTCAGCGCGGCCCGCTGGTCGGCCGACAGCGTCATGGCTTCAGGGACAGCCGTTGCGCACACGCCGACAACAGGTCTTTGGCCTGCTCGATATCGGTGGTCGGCGGCATAGCCAGCACCAGACGGTCGGCGCCCTGATCGGCGACGGTGGCCGCGCGCTCGGCATCGATTTTGGTGACGGCGTGGCCCAGCGACACCTCCAGCGCCGCCGGATCACGGCCCGCGGCCGCCGCCTCGTCGCGCATGAGCGCGATCAGCGACGCCAGGCGGGGTCCGGTCACCCCCAGCGGCTGGAAGCCGTCGCCGAGGCGGCCGGCGCGGCGCGCGGCGGCTCGGCTGTGCCCGCCGATGTGAATTGGAAGGCGTTCCGCCGCAACAGGTTTCGGAAAGCACATGACGTTCTCGAACTTGAAGAATTCGCCGGCGAAAGATGCCCCGCCGGACCGCTGAGCCCACAGTTCCCGCATGACGGCCAGCTGCTCGTCGGCCCGTCGGCCCCGGCTATCGAAATCCACGTCGCAGGCGGCCAGTTCCTCCTTCAGCCAGCCCACACCTACGCACAGGCGCAGCCTGCCCCCGGACAGGGCATCGACGGTCGCGGCCCGCTTGGCCAGCACCACGGGGTGGTGGTTGGGCAGCACCAGCACGCCGGTGGCCAAGCCCAGGCGGCTGGTCTGGCCGCCCAGAAAAGCAAGTAGGTCAAGCGGATCCGGGATAGGGCAGTCCGGCGTCAGCCCGACGCGGCCCGAATCGTCGTAGGGGTAGACGCTGTCGTAGCGGGTGAGCAACACGGTGTGCTCGACGACGACGATCGATTCGAACCCGCAGGCTTCGAGGTGGCGCGCGAAGGCCACCATCCAGGCGGGGTCCGCAGTGACACCGTCGGCGACCGGGGCCATGACTGAGACCTTCATGGCTTTCGAAGCTAACAAGGCTCCGGACGGGGCGACTAGCGGGTCGCGCTTTCGGTGGCGACGGGCGCGATCGCGGCGCGCACGGCTTCGGCGAGCGTGGCGGCGCGCGGGTCGGTGAACACGTCCTCGAGCATCACCGCGCTCCCGTCGGGGCCCGTCAGCGGCACCCGCCAGTTGGGGTATTCGTCGGTGGTGCCGGGCTGATTCTGGGTCCGGCGGTCGCCGACGGCGTCGGTGAGCGCGACGCCCAGCAGCCGCGACGGCGTCCTGCCCAGGTAGCGGTACAACGCCACGACGACCTGCTCGGGGTCCTCCTCGCCGTCCTCGAGCAACCCGACGCGACGCAGCTCGGCCATCCACGCGGCCAACTCCGTCCGGTCGGACTCCAGCTCCTCTTCGACGGGGCGGGTCAGCAGCCTCAGCGAATCACGCAGCCGCACATGATCACCCGCCAGATAGCCGGCGGTCGGAGGCAGGTCGTGCGTGGTGACCGAGGACAGGCAGTACTCGCGCCAGCGCTCGGCGGCCAACGGACCGCCGTTACCGTCGCGGTCCAGCTCGAACCAGAGGATCGACGTGCCCAGCAGGCCCCGCAACAGGAGGTAGTCGCGCACCCACGGCTCGACCGTGCCGAGGTCCTCCCCGACGACGACCGCGCCCGCCCGGTGCGCTTCCAGCGCGACGATGCCGATCATGGCCTCGTGGTCGTACCGCACGTAGGTGCCTTCGGTGGGTGAGGCGCCGCGCGGGATCCACCAGAGCCGAAACAAGCCGATGATGTGGTCGATGCGCACCCCGCCGGCATGCCGCAGCACCGCGCGGATCAGCGCGCGAAACGGCCGATATTCGTGCTCGTCCAATCGGTCTGGCCGCCATGGCGGTTGGGACCAGTCCTGGCCGAGCTGATTGAACTCGTCCGGCGGCGCGCCCGCGGTGACGCCCAGTGCCATCACGTCCTGCAGCGCCCAGGCGTCGGCGCCGTTGGGGTGCACGCCGACGGCCAGGTCGTGCATGACCCCCAGCGACATGCCGGCCCGGATCGCCTGGGACTGCGCTGCGGCCAGCTGCTCGTCGAGCTGCCACTGCAGCCACCGGTGGAAATCGACTGTGTCCGAATGCTTTTTGACGAAGTCCGCAACTCCGGCCGCGTCGGGGTGTTGCAGCGCCTCGGGCCAGCGGTGCCAGTCCGCGCCGTACTTCTCGGCCAGCGCGCACCAGGTGGCGAAGTCGTCCAGCGCGCGGCCCTCCCGATCGCGGAACGCGGTGTAGGACAGCTCGCGACCCGCCGAGCGCGGTTCGTCGTGCAGCAGCTTGAGCGCCGCCCGCTTGGCCGCCCACGAGCTGTCGCGGTCGATGGCGTCGACGCGGGCGGCGCGCTGCTGCACCTCGGAGCGCAGCCGGCGGACCCGGCTGCGCTTGGTCAGGTCGGCGAATTCGGGGATCGCCTCGACGTGAAGATAAATCGGGTTGACGAAGCGGCGCGATGTCGGCAGGTACGGCGACGGCTCCATCGGCTTGGTCGGGGCCGCCGCGTGCAGGGGATTGACCAGGAGATAGTCGGCGCCGTGGCGCGACGCCGACCACACAGCGAGGTCGGTCAGGTCGGTCAGGTCGCCGATGCCCCACGACTGACGCGACCGCACGCTGTAGAGCTGGGCGGCCAGGCCCCACGCGCGACGGGCGCCGAGCCGCTCCGGCAGCCCGAGCCAGTCCGGCGTGACGATCAGGGCGGTGCTGGTCTCGGAGTCACCGGAGCGCAGGTGCACCCGGTGATAGCCCAGCGGCAGATGGGCGGGCAGCAAAAAGCTGGCCTCACCCACCCAGCGCCCGTCCAGGTCGAACGGCGGGGTGAAGTTGTCGACCTGCTCGACACCGTCGCGCACTGTGCCGTCTTCGAGCTGCAACCACACCTCGGCGGGATCGCCGTGGGTGACGTGCGCCCAGAACCGGATCGGCTCGCCGGTGCGCCCCACAACGGTCGCCGGCAGCCGGCGCGCCCAGTGCGCCCGCAGCTTCGCGGTCAGCGCGACGTTGCGCTCCTGCTCGTTGTCGGCCGCCACGCCGAGGGCACCCAGCACGGCCTTCAGCGTGGCCTCGGACACCCGCACCCGCCGGCCGGTCCAGTCCTCGTAGTCCGTCGCGATGCCGTACCTCCGGGCGAGTTCGATCAGCGACGGCGCGAGTTCAGTCATACGGCCATCTTGCTGCCAGGATTCGCCGCCCTGCGACTCGGACCCGGAGCCAGTTGGCGCATTCTTTGCTGTGCGGTGGCCCGCCATTCATTTTCGACTTCTCCGGAGAAGGGCTTGGCGCGCTCGACAGGACGAAAGGCCGCGTGGCCACTACGATGCTCCGAGGAGACGAAATGGATCCGGTCGGCTCATCCGCGGGGGAAACGAAACTGCCAGCTCAACGGGGCGTGTCGGCGCCGTCCTCGGCGGCGGTCCCGGCGCGGGGAACGCGGCCGGCTTCGGGTGCATAAAGAGATGTAGAAGTGAATGGCATTGGCGCCGCGTGGCGAGGTCCGCGCAGGTGCCTTACGGTTGTCTTGTAATTCGCGCTGGATCAGTTCAGCGGGACAATATCCAGGCGCATCAGTAGACCGGATGGTGAATTAAGTGGCGGAAGAGAGTCGCGGGCAGCGCGGGTCGGGGTACGGCCTCGGGTTGTCGACCCGGACCCAGGTGACCGGCTACCAGTTCCTTGCGCGCCGGACCGCGATGGCGCTGACCCGGTGGCGCGTCCGTATGGAGGTCGAGCCCGGACGGCGTCAGAACCTGGCCGTGGTGGCGTCGATCTCCGCCGCGCTGGTGATCTGCCTCGGCGCGCTGCTCTACTCGTTCATCAGCCCGGCCGGCCAGATCAACGAGTCGCCGATCATCGCCGACCGCGACTCGGGCGCCCTGTACGTCCGCGTCGGCGAGAAGCTGTACCCGGCGTTGAACCTGGCCTCGGCCCGCCTCATCACCGGCCGCCCGGACAACCCGCACCTGGTCAAGTCCAACCAGATCGCCAGCCTGCCGCGCGGTCCGATGGTGGGCATCCCGGGTGCCCCGTCCAGCTTCCACCCGACCAGCCCGGCCGCCTCGTCCTGGTTGGTCTGCGACACCGTGGCGAACTCGACCGGCGCCGGGGCGCCGTCCGGTGTGACGGTGACGGTGATCGACGGCAACCCCGATCTGAGCAACCACCGGCGGGTGCTGACCGGGTCGGACGCGGTGGTGCTGAACTACGGCGGGGACGCCTGGGTGATCCGGGACGGACGTCGCTCACGCATCGACGGGTCGAACCGGTCGGTGCTGCTGCCGCTGGGCCTCACCCCGGAGCAGGTCAGCATGGCCAAGCCGATGAGCCGCGCCCTGTATGACGCGTTGCCGGTGGGGCCGGAACTGACCGTGCCGCAGATCCAGAACGCCGGTGCCGGGGCGTCGTTCCCGAACGCGCCGGGCCCGATCGGCACGGTGATCGTCACCCCGCAAATCAGTGGGCCGCAACAATATTCCTTGGTGCTGGCCGACGGTGTGCAGACGCTGCCGCCGTTGGTGGCCCAGATCCTGCAGAACGCCGGGCCCGGCAACACCAAGCCGGTGACCGTGGAGCCGTCCGCGCTGGCGAAGATGCCGGTGGTCAACAAGCTGGATCTGTCGTCTTACCCGGACGCGCCGCTGAACGTGATGGACATCCGGGAGAACCCGGCGACCTGCTGGTGGTGGCAGAAGACCTCCGGTGAGAACCGGGCCCGCGTCCAGGTCATCTCCGGCGCCACCATCCCGGTCGAGCAGAAGGACGCCAACCGGGTGGTGTCGCTGGTCAAGGCCGACACCACCGGCC
Organism: Mycobacterium sp. MUNTM1; assembly: GCF_054660795.1. Taxonomy (NCBI): domain Bacteria; kingdom Bacillati; phylum Actinomycetota; class Actinomycetes; order Mycobacteriales; family Mycobacteriaceae; genus Mycobacterium; species Mycobacterium sp. MUNTM1. The sequence goes on along the minus strand of NZ_BAAGDE010000001.1, from coordinate 9,065 downwards.
GCGAAGCCGACCAGGTCTTCTTCGGGCCCGACTACGCGAACTTCGTGGCCGTCACCGGGAACGACCCCGGAGCCAAGACGACCGAATCGTTGTGGTGGCTCACGGACGCGGGCGCCCGATTCGGCGTCGACGACACCCGCGAGGTACGAGAAGCGTTGGGTCTCAAGACGAAACCGGGCCTGGCGCCGTGGGTGGCGCTGCGGCTGCTGCCGCAGGGGCCGACATTGTCGCGGGCGGATGCGCTGGTGGAGCACGACACGCTACCGATGGATATGTCACCAGGAGAGTTGGCGGTACCGAAGTGAAACGTGGATTTGCGCGGCCGACGCCGGAGAAGCCTCCGGTAATCAAGCCGGAGAACATCGTCCTTCCGACGCCGTTGAGCATCCCGCCGCCGGAAGGCAAGCCCTGGTGGCTGATCGTGGTCGGCGTCGTGGTGGTCGGCCTGCTGATCGGTATGGTCGCCATGACCTTCGCCAGCGGTTCGCACGTGTTCGGCGGCGCCGGATCGATCTTCCCGATCTTCATGATCGGTGGTGTCGCGATGATGATGTTCGGCGGCCGGTTCGGCGGCCAGCAGCAGATGAGCCGGCCCAAGCTGGACTCGATGCGCGCCCAGTTCATGCTCATGCTGGACATGCTGCGCGAGACCGCCCACGAGTCGGCCGACAGCATGGACGCCAACTACCGATGGTTCCACCCGGCTCCCACCACGCTGGCCGCCGCGGTCGGGTCGTCGCGGATGTGGGAACGCAAGCCAGACGGCAAGGACCTGAACTTCGGCGTGGTCCGCGTCGGCGTCGGCATGACGCGTCCCGAGGTGACCTGGGGTGAGCCCCAGAACATGCCGACCGACATCGAGCTGGAGCCGGTGACCGGTAAGGCGCTTCAGGAATTCGGCCGCTACCAAAGCGTCGTGTACAACCTGCCCAAGATGATCTCGGTGCTGGTCGAGCCCTGGTACTCGCTGGCCGGCGAGCGCGAGCAGGCGGTGGGGCTGATGCGGGCGATCATCTGCCAGCTGGCGTTCTCGCACGGGCCCGACCACATGCGCATGATCGTGGTGAGTTCGAACCTGGACGAATGGGATTGGGTGAAGTGGCTGCCGCACTTCGGTGACCCGCGCCGCCAGGACGCCGCCGGCAACGCGCGGATGGTCTACAGCTCGGTGCGCGAGTTCGCCGCCGAGCAGGCCGAATTGTTCGCCGGCCGTGGCTCTTTCACGCCCCGGCACGCCAGTTCGTCGGCCCAGACGCCGACCCCGCACACCGTGATCATCGCCGACGTGATCGACCCGCAATGGGAATACGTGATCAGCGGCGAGGGCGTCGACGGGGTGACGTTCTTCGACCTGACCGGTTCCGCGATGTGGAGCACGGTTCCGGAGCGCACGCTGCGGTTCGACGAGAAGGGTGTGATCGAGGCGCTGCCCCGCGACCGCGACACCTGGATGGTGATCGACGAGAAGCCCTGGTTCTTCGCCCTTACCGACCACATCAGCACCGCCGAGGCCGAGGAGTTCGCGCAGAAGCTGGCGCGCTGGCGGCTCGCCGAGGCATACGAGGAGATCGGCCAGCGGGTGGCGCACATCGGCGCCCGAGACATCATGTCCTACTACGGAATCGACGATCCGGGCCGCATCGACTTCGAGGCGCTGTGGGGTAGCCGCAACGACTCGATGGGCAGGTCCCGGCTGCGCGCGCCGTTCGGTGTCCGCTCCGACAACGGCGAGCTGCTGTTCCTGGACATGAAGTCGCTGGACGAAGGCGGCGACGGCCCGCACGGCGTCATGTCCGGTACGACCGGTTCGGGTAAATCGACCCTGGTGCGAACCGTGATCGAGTCGCTGATGCTCAGCCACCCGCCGGAGGAGCTGCAATTCGTGCTGGCCGACCTCAAGGGTGGGTCGGCGGTCAAGCCGTTCGCCGGGGTGCCGCACGTGTCCCGGATCATCACCGACCTGGAAGAAGACCAGGCGTTGATGGAGCGCTTCCTGGACGCCCTGTGGGGCGAGATCGCGCGCCGCAAGGCGATCTGCGACAGCGCCGGTGTCGACGACGCCAAGGAATACAACTCGGTGCGCAGCCGGATGCGGGCTCGCGGCCAGGATATGGCGCCGCTGCCGATGCTGGTGGTCGTCATCGACGAGTTCTACGAGTGGTTCCGCATCATGCCGACCGCGGTCGACGTCCTCGACTCCATCGGCCGTCAGGGTCGCGCGTACTGGATTCACCTGATGATGGCCTCGCAGACCATCGAGAGCCGCGCCGAAAAGCTCATGGAGAACATGGGTTACCGCTTGGTGCTCAAGGCGCGCACCGCCGGTGCGGCGCAGGCCGCCGGTGTGCCGAACGCGGTCAACCTGCCCGCGCAGGCCGGTCTCGGTTACTTCCGGCGCAGCCTGGAAGACATCACCCGGTTCCAGGCCGAATTCCTGTGGCGGGACTACTTCCCGCGCGGCCTCACCGACGACGGAGACGAAGCGCCGGCGCTGGTGCACAGCATCGACTACGTCCGCCCGCAACTGTTCACCAACGCGTTCACCCCGCTGGAGGTCAGCGTCGGGGGACCGGACGTCACCGCCCCCGCGATCCCCGCCGACGGCGACCCGCTTCCGATCGAGGCGGCCGAGGACGATGACGCCGAAGGGATCCGGACACCCAAGGTCGGCACGGTCATCATCGACCAGCTGCGCAAGATCGACTTCCAGCCGTACCGGCTGTGGCAGCCGCCGCTCAACCAGCCCGTCGCCATCGACGAATTGGTCAACCGGTTCCTCGGCCACCCCTGGCAGCAGGACTACGGCAGCGCCCAGGATCTGGTCTTCCCGATCGGCATCATCGACCGTCCCTTCAAGCACGACCAGCCGCCATGGACGGTCGACACGTCGGGGCCCGGTGCCAACGTCCTGATCCTGGGTGCCGGTGGTTCGGGTAAGACGACCGCGCTGCAGACCCTGATCTGCTCGGCGGCGCTGACCCACACGCCCGAACAGATCCAGTTCTACTGCCTGGCCTACAGCAGCACCGCGTTGACCACCGTCGCGCGGCTGCCGCACGTCGGCGAGGTGGCCGGTCCGACCGACCCCTACGGCGTCCGCCGCACGGTGGCCGAGCTGCTGGCGCTGGTGAGGGAGCGCAAGCGCAGCTTCCTCGAGTACGGGATCGCCTCGATGGAGGTGTTCCGGAGGCGCAAGTTCGGCAACGAGCCCGGTCCGGTACCCAACGACGGCTTCGGCGACGTGTACCTGGTGGTGGACAACTACCGGGCGCTGGCCGAAGAGAACGAGGTGTTGATCGAGCAGGTCAACGTGATCATCAACCAGGGCCCTTCGTTCGGGGTGCACGTGGTGGTCACCGCCGACCGCGAATCGGAGCTGCGGCCGCCGGTGCGCAGCGGTTTCGGCTCCCGGGTCGAGCTGCGGCTGGCCGCCGTGGAGGACGCGAAGCTGGTACGTTCGCGCTTCGCCAAGGACGTGCCCGTCAAGCCGGGCCGCGGCATGGTCGCGGTCAACTACGTTCGCCTCGACGCCGACCCGCAGTCCGGTCTGCACACGTTGGTGGCGCGTCCCGCGCTGGCCAGCACGCCCGACAACCGATTCGAGTCCGACAGCATCGTCGAGGCCGTCAGCCGCATCACGAGCGCTCAGGCTCCGCCGGTGCGCAGGCTGCCGGCGACCTTCGGGGTGGAACAGCTCCGCGAGCTCGCCGCGCAGGACACCCGCCAGGGCGTCGGTGCGGGCGGAATCGCTTGGGCCATCTCGGAATTGGACCTTTCCCCGGTGTATCTCAACTTCGCCGAGAACGCGCACCTGATGGTGACCGGCCGTCGCGAATGTGGGCGTACCACCACGCTGGCCACGATCATGTCCGAGATCGGCCGGTTGTACGCGCCGGGAGCGAGCAGCGCGCCGCCGCCGCCGGCGGGGCGGCCCTCGGCCCAGGTGTGGCTGGTGGACCCGCGTCGTCAGCTGCTGACCACGCTCGGCTCCGACTACGTGGAGAAGTTCGCCTACAACCTCGACGGCGTCCAGGCGATGATGGGCGAACTGGCCGCGGTCCTGGCCGGCCGCGAGCCGCCGCCGGGACTGTCCGCCGAAGAGCTGCTGTCGCGAAACTGGTGGAGTGGTCCGGAGATCTTCCTCATCGTCGACGACATCCAGCAGCTGCCGGCCGGCTTCGACTCGCCGTTGCACAAGGCCGCACCGTGGGTGACCCGGGCCGCCGACGTCGGCCTGCACGTGATCGTCACGCGGACGTTCGGTGGTTGGTCCTCGGCCGGCAGCGACCCGATGTTGCGGGCACTGGCCCAGGCGAACGCGCCGCTGCTGGTGATGGACGCCGACCCCGACGAGGGCTTCATCCGCGGCAAGATGAAGGGCGGCCCGCTGCCCCGTGGCCGAGGCCTGTTGATGGCCGAGGACACCGGCGTGTTCGTTCAGGTCGCAGCGACCGAGTTCCGCAAGTAACACGGGCACGCTGCGCTGGGGCCGATCGGGTCAGGGTCAGCCCCAGCGCAGCGGTAATGCCTTGAGTGCGAAACTCTTTGAGGGGTAATTGATCTCAGGAGAGTAATCCTCGGGCAGTTCGAAATCCGGAATCTGGGACAGCCATTCCGCGACGATCACCGTGAGTTCGATGCGGGCCAGATGAGAGCCCAGGCAGCGGTGCGGCCCACCGCCAAACCCCCAGTGCCGGTGGACTTTTCCGTCCATGTTGAGCTCGTTGGTGGACATCGCGTCGCTGTCGTCGCGATTGACCGCGGCCATGCACAGCCGCACCGACGTGCCCGGCGGCAGGGTCATGCCGCCGACTTCGACGAATTCGGTGGTGATCCGCGGCGCCACCGGGGCCGACGGTTCGAGCCGGACGATCTCCTCGATGAAAACCCGGATCTGCTTGGGGTTGTCGCGCAGTTCCTTGCGCAGCTGCGGCCTGCGTGCCAACTCGTACAGCGAGAACCCGATGGCCGCGGTCACCGTGTCCAGACCGGCCAGGATCAGCAGGTGACTCATGCCCAGCAGCTCGAGGTCGGTGAAGTTGCCCTTGCCGGTCATCACCTTCGACAGCATGTCCGACCCCGGGTTCTGCCGGCGCTGCGCGATGGCGTCGGCCAGATACTGCAGCAGCTGCTCGGACTTCTCGATGTCGCTCTGGGTAATAAAGGGCTTTTCGCCGACGACCGCGTCTTTCCAATCGATGAGGCGGTCACGGTCCTCGACCGGCAGGCCGTAGAGATCCAGGAAAACCTGAAACGGGTACAGGTTGGCGAAGTCCGCCATCACCTCACACTCGCCCCGGCCGGCCAGGGCGCCGATCATCTCGCTGGCGTGGCGCTGAAGCACCGGGCGCGACTTGCTCAACGCATGCGGACTGAAATACGGCTGCAGAATTTGGCGGTAGCGGGTGTGCTGCGGCGGATCAAAAGCCAGCGGCAGCACCGGCAATGGGTGGCCCGGCGGCTGCAGCACCGTCGATGAGAAGACCTTGGTGTTGCGCAGTGCGGCCAGCACATCTTCGCGCCGGGTTATGTAGTAGTGGCCGTTCATGAAGACGACGGGTCCGGCGTCGCGCAGCGTCTTCCACCCGACGCCCCGGTCCGCCTTCATCGGCAGCGTGGCGAAATCAAGTCGGGGCAAATAGAACGAGCCCTGCTGGCCTTCGCTCATGCGCTTCGATCTCCGGTTGTCTGTGGCTGTACATCAATAGTGCATGCGCGGCAAAGGAACACGGACACGCTTAGTCGGGCCGATCCGGAGCTTCCGGCGCACGGAATCGGCTGGCGAACATCTTCGACACTTTACCGACCGACTAACCTGGGTATCGAATCGATGAAGTGCCAGCCCGGCCATTTCGTGGAGCCGTTTACGGCCGACCGGGCCGCCTAGGGAGGAAACCTCGTGAGGGTTCGCCTGGACCAGTCGAAATGCGTGGGCCACGCCCAGTGTTACGCCGTCGACCCGGATTTGTTTCCCATCGACGAGTCCGGCTATTCGATTCTCGAGGAGCACGACGTCGCACCCGAAGACGAGCAATTGACCCGCGACGGCGTCGCATCCTGCCCCGAAATGGCACTGATTCTCGAAGAGGACTGACCGCGCAAATCTGTCCCGGTGCCGCGGCGAAAAGCAAACGGATGATGAACAATCCGTTGCCTTCAGTGAACTCCCACCGACCGGGAATGAACAGTGGCTGGCCATTGATGAACAGGTGGCTTTGTGGTGTCGGTGTTTGCCTCGTAACGAACTAATCTCAGTGCCGGGCGGCAGTTCGGGCACACGCGAGCTGTCGCTCGGTTGCTGATAGCGGGAGATTAGCCGAGGCAGAAGGTGCATGACGTTTCTGACCAGACGTCCGAGAAGTGCGGTGGCAGACCAACTTTGCGGGCGCAGTCAACTGGTCGACGTGTACCGGGCCGCCGGGCTGATGGGGTTGGGGGGCGAACAGGCTCCTGCAGCGACTTCCGCGGGCGCAGTGACCGACCGGTGGCGTCGTTTACAGAGCCGTGACCGCGGCCACCACTGATTCCTATGTGACAGCCGAGATCGCATGCGTTCGCGGCCGACTGAGGAGGACACGGTGTTTGACTTCGCGGCGTTACCGCCCGAAATCAATTCCGGTCGCATGTACGCGGGTCCGGGGTCGGGGCCAATGATGGCCGCGGCCGCCGCCTGGGATGAGATTGCGGCGGAATTGGGTGTAGCGGCCAGCGGCTACAACTCGGTGGTTACCGAGCTCACCAGCGGGCCATGGGTGGGGCCGGCATCGATGTCGATGCTGTCGGCGGTCACCCCGTACGTGAGCTGGCTCAGCACGATGGCCGCGCAGGCCGAGGAGACAGCAGGGCAGGGCCGGGCCGCCGCGGCGGCCTTTGAGGCGGCGTTTGCGATGACGGTGCCGCCGCCGGTGATCGCCGCCAACCGAGTGTTGTTGGCGACGCTGGTGGCGACGAATTTCTTCGGGCAGAACACGCCGGCGATCGCGGCCACCGAGGCCCAGTACATGGAGATGTGGGCGCAGGACGCCGCTGCTATGGCGGGGTACACCGCGTCTTCGGCGGCCGCCTCGACGTTGAGCCCGTTCGTCACGCCGCCGAATACGACCACCCCGGAGGCGGACTCCGACCAGGCCGCCGCGGTCGCCAAGGCCGTCGCCGAGCCGGCGGGCAACACCGCCCAGACCACGTCGCAGCTGGCGAGCCCACAAGTGTTGTCGGCCAGCACAACTCAGGCGGCGACACAAACGACCGCGGCCACCTCGAACCCTGGACTGATATCGACCACGCTTCAGGACTTGTTGAATTCCGGGCTGCCGACGCCGACCAACAACTACCTGGGGCTGAACCCCACGCTCTACACGGTTCTGCTCAAGCAGACCACGGGTCTTGGTTATTTCTCCAACGGCATCGTGGCCTTCTGGTCGCAGCTGGCCCAGCAGTTGGTCTTCGGTCCCGGTGGTAGCACGGCGGGTGCCGGTGGTGCCTGGTACCCCACGCCGCAGTTCGCGGCCCTGGGGCTGGGCAACCTGGGCGGTGTCGGCCACGTGGGCGCGGTCTCCGCGGGGGTCGGCCAAGCCGGCCGGGTGGGGCTGCTCTCGGTGCCCCAGCACTGGGGGACATTGACGTCGTCGGTGACCCCGGCGGCATTGTCCGAGGAGGCCACTCCGATCGAGGCAGCGGCGAGCGGCGGAGCCAACTCTCCGGCCAATGGTCTGCTGCGCGGCATGCCGGTCGGGTCGGTCGGGCGGCGCGGCGCGGCCGCCGGCTACGTCAACAAGTACGGGTTCCGCTACAGCGTGCTCACCCGCCCACCCTCCGCCGGATGACGAAGAGTCCAGATGAACGGTCGACACAACGCAATGCTCGCCGGGCCCCACCGAAGGGAAGGAAACTAGATGTCCTTTGTGACCACGCAGCCCGAGGCGCTTGCCGCCGCAGCGGGCAATCTGCAGACCATCGGCTCAACGCTGAGCGCACAGAACGCCGCCGCGGCGGCCCCGACGACGGGGGTGGTGCCGGCGGCTGCCGACGAGGTCTCGGCTCTCACGGCGGCGCAGTTCGCCGCGCACGGGCAGCTGTACCAGGCCGTCAGCGCCCAGGCTGCGGCGATTCACGAAATGTTTGTCAACACCCTGAGCACCAGCTCTGGGTCGTATGCGGTGACTGAGGCGGCCAACGCGGCCGCGACTGGTTAAGGAGTCAATGATGTTGGATTACGGAGCGTTTCCGCCGGAGTTCAATTCGGCGCGAATTTATTCTGGTCCGGGGTCGGGGTCCTTGATGGCCGCGGCTTCGGCGTGGAGCGCGCTGGCGGCCGAGCTGAACTCCGCCGCGCTCAGCTACGAGAACGTGATCACCTCGCTGAGCAGCGAGGAGTGGACCGGCACGGCCTCGGCGGCGATGGCGCAGGCGGCGGCCCCCTACGCCGCATGGATGACCGCCACGGCCGCGCAGGCCGAGGAGGCGGCCACCCAGGCGCGTTCGGCCGCGGCGGCGTATGAGACCGCGCTGGCCTCCTCGGTGCCGCCCCCGCTGATCGCAGCCAACCGGATGCAATCGCAGCAGCTGCAGGCGACCAACGTGCTGGGGCAGAACACCCCGCTGATCGCGCAGCTGGAGGCCCAGTACGGCGAGTACTGGGCCCAGGATGCGGGCGCGATGTACAGCTACGCGGGCCAGTCGTCCTCTGCGACGAAGGTGACGCAGTTCCAGAAGGCGCCCGAGGTCACCAACCCGTCGGGCCAGGCCAATCAGGCCGCGGCGGTCACCAACGCGTCGGCGAACTCGACGGCGACCAACACGTCGAAGACCCTGCAGTCGCTGGCCACGCCCGCGGCGAGCACCACGACCAACGCGACGACGCAGGCGACGACGGCGGCGACGACCACCACCGACCCGCTGTCGGAGCTCTGGTTCCTGCTGACCGGGCAGACCAGCCTGCCCACCAGCCTGGGGTCGGCGGTGAACGGCTACAGCCCGTTCGCCAGCCTCTTCTACAACACCGAGGGTCTGCCGTACTTCAGTACCGGTATGGCCAACACCTTCACCCAGATCGCCAAGTCGGTCGG